>RECH01000097.1 GCA_007694125.1 Leptolyngbya sp. DLM2.Bin15 | reverse complement strand
CGGGGAGCATCCCAGTTTCGCAAGTTGACCCACCCTTCGGGAAGCGCAAGCTCTATATCCCCCAACCCCAAAAAAGGGAGAAGGGGAGCTGGATTCAAAGTCCCTCGCCCAACTTGGGAGAGGGATTTAGGGTGAGGGCTACAAACGTGGGATGCACCCAGGCCTCAATGACATCTAGGGGATCGAGCAAGGACGGCTAGAACCCATAGATGCTGTGATAGGCTTAGAACAAAGCTGGTTTTAGTGGGAAGCAGCCACTAAACGCAAGGGGGAAAGTCCGGTGAGAATCCGGCGCTGTCCCGCAACTGTGATGAGATTCGTGATGGGTCTCTAAGTCAGGATGCCCGCCGCTGTCCGTTCGATTCATATCCATCTGCGAGGTACGGATGAGCCATTGTTTGAGTTACGTTGTGTATAACAAGTGTCTTCAAGATAGTCCTGGTCGGCAGAGGTTTGGGCGGCAGAGCACACCTCGATGGTTGCCCAATTATACCCGAGTTATGCCGGGGCACCCATGAGCAAGCTGAGAAAGCTGTGGTGTTCCATGCAGGTATGGGTTTTCTCAACTTGACCTCAAGCTTTCAAGTTACGACCTAGTCCTCTGAGGCAGAAGTGACCTGACCATTTGCTAAGGCGGAAAACCTTGTGTGTCCTGGAATTCCTTTTCGTTTTTCTGTCTTCGTTCTTCTGTCTTGCGGTACTAGTGGATCGGCATCGTCCGCAACCCTAGGTTATGACCCTAGTTCATAACCATGGTCAGAGAGGGGCGATCGCCTCTCTCTAGACCCATTCATGATGGCCCTAGTGGCGATCGCTCCCCATGCTATGAGCGATCGCCTGCTATTGATTCGCTCGTTGTTTATGTCTAGTGTATGAGACTGGTTCTATGCGTTTTCAACCGGATCAGTGGACAGACCACTGCGATTCGTGGATGCCTTCCTTCATCCATGACCACTATTTAATGATCGGCTACATGGCTTGGCAAGGCTATCAGCAAGCGGGCCGTGGCCTCGTATTTTGTGAGATTTACCCATCTCAGGGGCGATCCTCTAGCTTTTGGCCCTATCGTCTGCGGTTTACGCCTCAACCATATGTGCCCCATCGTTTACAACAGCTTGAGTTAGAGGATGACACCATCGATCAAGTGGGGCGATCGCTGACCGCCTATGATCCCCATCAAGCCATGGTGCTGCTGCTGGTCGCGGGGGAGCAGATTGAGATCGACCTACTGCAGAATGTAGCGATCGCTCCGGAGATCTGCCATGCTCAAATCCTGCAGCGTTGGGCGGAGTTTCAACCCTGTTTTACCCATCCCTGGCTCGATCAACCCTAACTGTTGACCCTTAGGACGCTTTCAAGATCGGTCTATGCCCCCGCCAAAGTTTTCGCCGATCGGCTACAATGCCTGCGATAGCCTTGTACTCACGCGACTTTTGAACGTGACACCCTTAAAGCGTGACAACGTTAGAGTGTAGGGTGTCATGCCCAAGGCTGATGGTTCGAGATCATCATGTGATCTACCCCTCTCTGTGAACTTGCTGTACCCTATAAAGCTGACTCTGTAATGTGATCTGTACTATCAGAACACTGGCTGGCATTCCCAGAGTTCCAACACTGATACTTGTAATTGCTTGAAACTACCTATGGTCAACCCAGTTCATTCAATCATGATTCATCTATCTGGGCTGCTACCTCGCCGCCAAGGAGTCGCCGTATGATCGACGCTCAATACAACCCGCCTCGTCCACGCTGGGATGTGATCACCTTTACGATCGCTCTCCATCTGGCTGCCCTGCTGGCCATCTTCCCTGCCAATTTCAGTTGGTCGGCCGTAGGGGTTGCAGTGTTGCTCCATACCCTCACCATTGGTTTAGGTATTTCCCTAGGGTTTCACCGTCTGGCAACCCACCGCAGCTTGAAAGTCCCCAAATGGCTAGAGTACTTTTTTATTTTCTGTGGCACCTTAGCTGGCCAGGGTGCGGTAAAGGGATGGGTGGGGTATCACCGGATGCATCACCTCTATGCCGATCGCCAAGGCGATCCCCATGACTCTAGCCAAGGTTTTTGGTGGAGTCACATCGGCTGGCTGATGCACACCATTCCTAGCCACGGTGAGCTACGGCGGTTTACCCAAGATATCAACGGCGACCCGTTCTATGAATTTTGCCACAAGTACTATATTGTCTTGCAGGTTCTATTAGGTGTTTTCCTCTATGCCTTGGGCGGAATGCCCTGGGTGGTGTGGGGCATCTTTGTACGGCTCTTTGTGGGCTTTCACAGCACCTGTTTTGTCAACAGTGCTTGTCACATGGTGGGCTATCGCTCCCATGATGTCGAGGATACATCCACCAATTGCTGGTGGGTGGCCCTGCTCACCTTTGGCGAAGGATGGCATAATAACCATCACGCGAACCAATCGTCTGTGCGATACGGCTGGCGTTGGTGGGAGCTTGACATGGTGTGGCTGACGGTGTGGTTCTTGCAATCCATTGGTTTAGCGAGTCAGGTTAAAGCAACCCTCCCTTCTAGCAAATCTCTATCGACAAAGTAGGTGTATCGGATGGCGAGACTGGATGTGCTTCAGCCAAAACCAAGTCAATTCCCTGATCCTCAGGGCGATCGCTTTGATCGTCTACCGCCCGGTGAGCGCTACCTCTATCAACTGTTTAGTCAGATTGAAGATGGCAATCTAACGGTGGTTAACCCTCAGGGGCAAATATTTCAGTTTGGCAACACCGAGGTATCGCCCTCCCTGCGCCTCTTGGTTCATAATCCCAAAACCTACGATCGCATCCTAGCCTTCGGCACTCTAGGCTTTTGTGAAGCCTATATGGAAGGCTGGTGGGACGAGGCTAATCAGAATTTAGTGGAGCTGATTGGTCTGTTCTATCGTAGTAATGTCTACGCCAAGGCCCGAGATAAGGTGACGCTGGGTCTAGCGCTGACGGTGCTGGCTCAGCGCTTCAAGACCGTGCCGGTGCTGATTAAAAATAGCCGCAAGAATGTTCAGCACCACTACGATTTGGGCAATGAGTTCTACCAGCGATTTCTGGATCCGACACTTACCTATTCCTGTGGCTATCAACTGCAGCCGACGGATACGTTAGAGCAAATGCAGTATCAAAAGTATGACCTGATTTGCCAAAAGCTAGCCTTGCAGCCTGGAGAAACTCTCGTTGATATTGGCTGCGGCTGGGGTGGGATGCTCACCTATGCGGCAGAACGCTATGGTATTTCGGGGACGGGCATCACTCTCAGCGTAGAGCAGGCAGATTTAGCCCGTCAGCGCATTGCGGAGCGGGGGGTGAGCGATCGCATCCAGATTGTGATTGCCGATTACCGCGAAATTCAAGGTCAGTATGACAAGTTTGTCAGCATTGGCATGTTTGAGCATGTGGGCAAGGGCAGCTTTGGCACCTTCATGACCCAGGCGTCTAAGCTGCTGAAACCCAATGGCGTGGGTTTGCTGCATACGATTGTCACCCAAAGTAAGGAACGCAATGGAGCTTGGGTTGATAAGTATATTTTCCCCGGTGGCTATGCGCCGCAGCTCCACGAACTCACCCATGAACTTTGGCTGGCCAAGTTAGTCCTGGCCCACTGTGAAAATCTGAAGCCCCACTATGCGGAAACCATGAAGCGTTGGGCGGAAAACTTCACCATGAATCGAGAGGCGATCGCTTCCCTGTCGCCGACCTATGATGAACGCTTTCTGCGCATGTGGTATCTCTACTTGCAGTCCTTTGAGGCATCGTTCCGCTACGGTGGACTGCATGTATACCAGCTCTTGTTCTACAAGGGAAAACCCTGGTGCTTGGATGTGCCGCTGCAGTTTGCTGCTGCTCCTCATGCGTAACCTGCTAGTCGTTGTCACCTTCGTTGTCACCTGAGGGGAGCTTCAGGTGAGGAGGCTAAAGGGGGCTAATCTGGGGGGAATCTGGGGGGCGATCGCTAGGTTGTTGTCAGACCTGAGTTCGACCTGAGTTCGAGGGCGGGATGATGAGAAAACCCTATGGATGGGTCGATGCATGAAGGGCAGGGTGACGCAGAAGCCTCCCGAGATTAGCACCTACGACAGAGATGCGGCCGTTCGGGCTGATTGCTCCTCTCCTCTCCTTCGACCAGCTCAGGGTGACCGGGAGTACGCCAGTCAAACGCACGTTGATGAGCACTGCTCACTCAGTGAGACCACGGTGTAATACTTTAAAGTCTCTTCATACCAGGAAGGTCTTGGCCCGACTCAAGACCTTCCGATCAATCTAGGTATCAATCAACACTTAGGATGATCAGGTCTCAGTATTGTCAGGCTAGATCAAGTCTTTGAGGATTCTATAAAGTTTCTATGAAGATAACTCGTCAATTCTTCATGGAAAATTGATATTGTATGTTCTTTAAGTTACATGGTTATTCCTGAGTTAGAAAGTTGGAGTTTCTGCGTGTAATTGCTGAGGCGGCTAGTTGCATAAGTATCCTGTCATGTGAAACGACACAATGTATTAAAACGTTGCTTGGCATGGACTTGAAGCACGACTCAGCCGTTAAGCGCTATCGTTTGCGGTATTACTTGTCACCTAAAAGCTGTTTTTTAGATGTTTGAAACCCTTGATTTCTGGGATGAAAGAGTCGAGAAATCAAGGGTTTTAGATCACGTTTGCATGATTGCTTCTGATGCGTGGAAACGCTATTATCTTTGGGCCTTGTTGAATAGTCATTTAATTAAACATTACTTTGGCATTAACACTGTAACGTCCTGATATTGTTACTTTTGGGAACGTCATCAACCATGTCAGTCTTAGATGCCAACCCAAATTTTGTTCCTAGTTACACGGACGTGCAATTCAATCCTTAGTTCCTATGGAATGACTTGGGTGTATCCAGTCACGTGCCTAAGGTCAATAGTTCCGAGCATTGGATAGCTGAAGTGTTAGTTGATATGACGGATTATCCCAGCAGAAACGCTTTATAGATTACACAAACGCAGGGTATTAGCATATGGTGACTGTTAACTTAACGGATACGACGTACGAGCAAGACTTTAACAACTTGCCACTTTTTGGAATTACTGGCAGTTTGCTGCCAACCGGATGGGCATTTCTAGAAACGGGAACGGCGGCCAATACCACCTACAGCATTAACAACGGAAGTTTTGCCACCGGCAATACCTATCTCTATGGGGAAGCCAATAGTGGCGAACGTGCCCTAGGTGGACTGCGATCTACTACGCTAGTGCCTACCTTTGGGGCAAGCTTTACCAACACCACTGATTCCACGATCACAGGTCTTGATATCTCCTACGTGGGCGAGTTATGGCGTTTAGGGGCACCCGATCGAGAAGATCGCTTGGAGTTTCAGTACAGCTTAGATGCTAGTTCGCTAGCGACAGGGAGTTGGCTCAACTTTGATGAGTTAGACTTTGTCACCCCCAATACCACGGGTACACCCGGAGCACGAGATGGTAATGCCCCAGAAAACCGTACCAATATCAGCGCTGTCATCCCTGACCTTGCCATTGACCCAGGAGAGACTTTCTGGATTCGCTGGACTGATTTTGCGGTGCCTGGTGCCAATGATGGCTTGGCTGTAGATGATTTTTCCCTAACGCCACTGTTCACGGTTCCCCTAGTCAGTGACATACAAATCACTGAATTTATGTATCAAGGAGACAGCGGTGAGTTTGTAGAATTTACGAACGTCGGCACGGCTCCTGTAGATATGACCGGCTGGAGTTTTAGTAATCGCACCCGCCTTCCTGGAGAATTTTCGTTGGACGATTTTGGCATCGTTCAACCAGGAGAATCGGTGATTCTCACAACGGCTAACGAGGCAGATTTTCGCACGGCTTGGGGGCTAGATGTCTCCTTTAAAGTCATCGGTAACCTTGATGTGCAAAACCTCCTCAGGCGCAATGATGAGATCAACTTATATGATGCAGATGGGAACTTAAGCGATCGCCTCACCTATGGCGATCAAGACTTTCCCGGCACCATTCGCACGCAAAATGTCAGCGGTTGGACAACCCTAGACAATCTAGATGCGACAGAGATTAATGATGGTTGGCTGCTATCTAGCATCAATGATCCACAAAACTCTCGGGAAGCAGGGGGCTCTATTGGCAGCCCCGGCGTTTTTAACAGCGGCTTGCCGGGCGTGCTCCTCCTTGAGACGGGGGCTAGCACCAATCTAGAAGAAGGCGGCGCAACAGATACTTACACGATCGCTCTCCGCAGCCAGCCTAGTGCTGATGTCGTAATTACCATTAACCCTGATGGCCAAACGACGACCAATGTCA
This sequence comes from Leptolyngbya sp. DLM2.Bin15, assembly GCA_007694125.1. Taxonomy (GTDB): domain Bacteria; phylum Cyanobacteriota; class Cyanobacteriia; order RECH01; family RECH01; genus RECH01. The sequence goes on along the minus strand of RECH01000097.1, from coordinate 2,204 downwards.
CCACGCTGATCTTTACGCCAGATAACTGGAATGTGGCCCAAACGGTGATCGTCACGGCGATCGATGATGATGTGTTTGAGGGAGATCACACGGGTAGCATTACCCACACGGTCACCAGCGAAGATGATCTGTACGATGGCATTAGCGTTCGTTCTGTGACCGCTAATATCACGGATAACGACAGCCCACCGCCGCTTGTCAATGATCTACCTGCTACCATGTATGTCAACAGTCGGGGGCTTGTCGTTGGCCCTGCCTATCAAGCAGGTGAACTCTATGCTGGAGAGCTATTCAGCAACTCTGACGGAACGGATAATCCAGACGATGTCATAGCGGGCACGGATGGAGATGATAACATCTGGGGCGGCATTGAAGGCAACGATACCATTGATGCCGGTGAAGGCAACAATACCATTGGCTTTGGTAACGGCAACTCCTGGGTGCTGGCTGGCGATGGTGATGATTTTGTCTATGCGGTTGGTGAGGGTGGCGGCGATAATATCATTGACCTCGGAGCTGGCACCAATATTTTCTGGGCTGCAGGTGGCAACAATACGATTACAGCTCGGGGCCGTAATACCATTGGCATTGGCACTGGTAATGATACGGTGACGACGAGGAACGGCAACGACTTTGTCTACAGTGTGAATGGTGGTGGTGGAACTAATGTTCTAAGCCTGGGCAATGGCTTCAATGAAGTTTGGGTAGAAGGCGGAGACTATACGATCACCACCGGTCGTAGAGATGACATCATTGGCCTTGGCACAGGGACGGATATCGTCGATGCTGGTGATGGAGACAACATCATCTATATGGTCAATCCAGACCTTCCGGCAGGGAATAAAATCATCCGCACCGGAGCCGGAGATGATTATATAGCAACGGGCTCTGGCGATGATCTATTGGATGGTGGCACCGGCAGCAATATCTTACAAGGTGGAGCTGGATCGGATACCTTTGTGATCAGAGATGGGGCATACAACTACATCCTTGATTTTGAACTGGGTGTTGATCAAATCCAGCTCGTTGATTTAGAGTTTGAGCAACTCAGTTTTGTTCAAGGACAAGGGGACACGGAACTCGATGCCTTCATTGCTGTTGATGATGTGATCTTGGTGCAGGTCGCCAACCTAGAGGCAAGTCAGCTTGGCACGAGCGTGAACTTTGTCTAACTACGATAGCGGTTTATAGGGGTGCCGAACGTTTATGATACCTAGTCGCCGACGGTTTTGGCTCCTTGCCCTATTGGCTACTCTATGGGCGATCGCTATTATTGGTTGCGATCGCCTCCCTCAATCTAGCTCGCCGCCTCTACGCATAGCCTTTAATCTTTGGCCAGGCTATTTTCCGATGGTCTTGGCCCAAGAGCGTGGATATTTTGCTGAGCAAGGGGTGGAGGTGGAGTTGAGCTTAGTGGGGGGTACCATCATGAGTGATTTTCGAGAGGGGCGCTATGATGGGCTAGCCATGACGATTGGGAACGCCATTACCACAGCGCCGGAGCAACCGATTCGGATTGTGATGGCGCTGGATGACTCGATGGGGGCTGATGCGGTGGTGGCTAGCCCTGAGATTGAAGCGATCGCTGCCCTGCAGGGACAATCCGTTGGGGCAACCCTGGGGGGCTTTGGTGAGCTATTTCTTGAGCAAATGCTAGAGTCTGTTGGGCTCAGCCGGGAAGATGTGACCTTTGTCGAATCTGATCCTAGTGAGGTGCCGGAAGAATTGGGCGATCGCCTGATCCAAGCGGGGCATACCTGGGAACCCCATGTCTCTCGTGCTGTGGAGCAGGGTAACCGGATTTTATTTACCAGTGCGGAGACGCCAGGTTTAATTACTGATGTGGTCTTTTTCAACGAGGCGGTGATCAGCGATCGCCCAGATGATGTCCGTGCTTTTGTGCAGGCATGCTTTCAAGCGATTGAAACCTGGCAGGAGGATATCTCAGGAGGAACCGACTTAATTGCAGAGGCTCTAGACCTAGAAGTTGATGATATTTCCCTAGATGGCATCCGTCTGTTGACCTTAGCAGATAATCAACAGCGGTTTGATCCAAGGGATGAGAGTTCCCTGTATCAAAATGCTCAGCTCTATACAGATTTTTTCTTGCGCACTGATGCTATCATGGCACCCGTGGATCTAGATCAGCTGATGGACGATAGTTTTTTGGACTTGACTTAATTAGGATCTTATCCTGGTAGAGG
>RECH01000098.1 GCA_007694125.1 Leptolyngbya sp. DLM2.Bin15 | reverse complement strand
TTGAAACCCGCCGTATTCCCCCGTGGTCAACCAATGGCCCGCATTCCACAGCAACCGCTGCTGCTTGAGGCGATCGCAATCCAACGGTAAACCATCGGTGAGAAAACCTGTCTGTTGTCCGGCCTGCAGAAAAAAGTAGGGAATATTGCTCCAGGTATTGATGTCATGGGGATCGCCCACCACCGTGAGCAGTCGGGATAGCGTTGTCATCCAACTACCTCCTGAGTCCATCCGAGTTCCCGATACCAGGTCGCCGCGCAGGTATCCATGGTGTAATGCTCCAGGGCCCGCTGATAGGCGCGATCGCCCCAAGCTTGACGCAGAGCCGGATCTAGCCAAGTCTCCAGAGCCACGGCTAGGGACTTGGCATCACCAGGGGGCACCAAACAACCCGCCGTCCCCAACACCTCCCGACAGGCCGGCACATCGCTGGCGACCATGGGCAAACCGGCCGCCATGGCTTCAATCAAGGCAATGCCAAATCCCTCATCCGCCGTGGTGGAAAAGGCATAGAGATGCATCTTCCCCAGCAGATCCGGCACATCAGCGCGATCGCCCCAGAAGGTCACCACCTTGGCAAGTCCCAAATCCACCGCTAGGGCTTCCAAGGTTGATCGCTGATCGCCGTCACCCACCAGCCACAGGGCAATCTCAGGATGATCGGCATGGAGCAGGGCGATCGCCCGCAGCAGCGTGGCCTGATCCTTGATGGCATTCAACCGCGCCACCATGCCGATCACCGTGGGGCGATCGCTGCGGGATTGACGGGTCTGCTGGGCACGACGGGCGATCGCCTGCAGATCACAGCCGTTGGGAATAGCGCGGGAACCGGCGGGTAGAGGCGTCACCCGGGTGAAGGACTCATGCACCGCTTGGGAACAGCTATAGATAGGAATGCCCAGCAGGCGCGACCCTTGGACAATGCGCACCCAGAGCCGCTGTTGCCTAGGATCCTTCGGCAACGGATTGCCCGCCCGCGCCACCACGGTAGCCCCACCAGCCCAGCAAGCAGCCAGTCCCACCAGCAAATGCAGACCAAAGGTGTAGACCACCACCGCTTGGGGGCGCTGTCGTCGGACATAGGTCGCCACTTGGTACAGAAACCGCAGCCGTTGCCGAGGCTGGTAGGCACAGTCCACCACCTGGGCCCCAGCATCAAGAAACTGCGATCGCATCGTTTGACAATCAGGGTTGAGGTTCAACACCCGATGCTGGATAGGGGACGGAGCATGGCGCACCAGTTGTAAACACAGATGTTCATTACCGCCCAAAGCTAGGCCATTGAGCACGTGAACCAGGATCGGCGCGGGAGGATCGGTCATAGGGCATCTGCTCAGGCAAAATGTTCAACACGGTGGCATAGTCGCGGGCCATGGTGGCGATCGCAAACAGGTGTTGGGCGACATCCTGGGCCTTTTTCGCCACCGCTTGGGCCTGGTCAGGATGGTTGGCCACATAGCGAATCGTCTCCGCCAAGCGATCGGGATTACCCGGCGGCACCAGCCAGCCCAGATCGCCATCCTGCAACACCTCACAGCAGGCCCCCACCTGAGTTGCCACCACCGGCACCCCCATGACCATGGCTTCCACCAAGGCAATCCCAAAGCCTTCATCGGGCTTGGCGGCAAACACAAACAGATCCATCTGCCGCAGCACATCGGGAATATCTCGACGCATACCCAGCAGGGTCACGCAGTCTTCCAGGCCCAGCTCCGCCACCAGCGCCTCATACTCTGCACGACGACTGCCTTCACCAATCAACTGCACCTGAATGGGAATCCCCTGGTGCTTCAGCCGTTGGGCAGCCTGGATCAAGGTGGGCTGATCCTTATGAATTTCTAACCGAGCCACCATGCCAATGGTGAGCGGTTGATGGACAGAGCGGGGAAGGCGATCGCCCTCCGGTTCCCAGGCACAGGCGTTGTAGACCACCTGGGTTTCCGCCTCAGGCACACCAAAGTGTTGCACGACTCCCGCCTGAATGTAGCCACTACAGCACAGCAGCCGATCGGTGAGCGATCGCCCCCACTGCACCTGCTGGCGAAACTTCGAGAAGCTGGGCGACCCCACCGGCGGATAGTTGCCCACATGGGCCGCCACTCGCTGCACCCCCGCCAGACGCGCCCCCGCCGCCATAAACGTATGCCAGCCAAAGGGCATAGACAGCAACGCCTGGGCTCGATACTGGCGCACTAGACGATAGATCCCCACCGCTAGCTGACCGTAGCGACGATAGCCTTGGGCAGGTAACGTCAAGCTATGGAGCGGAACTTTGAGCGATCGCAGCTCTGGTTCTAGATCCCGAGGTTCGTCATAGAGGGTAACCACCACCGGCTGAATGCCCCAGACCAACCACTGGCGACAGAGATCCAGCACCAGCACCGGCGTTCCCTCAGCGCAGAGAGAGGTGAGGGCAATCAACACCGTAGGCTTGGACATCGAGGTCATACCACATTCCCCACAGGCATAGGATCGGCAGGGCGATCGGACAACTGGAGCCGCGCTAGGACGCGATCGCGATGGCGCTGACTGATAAACCACACATTGCCCCAGGCATCACAAGGATCGAGAATCCAGGCAAACCGATGAGCCGTGGCATCATAAAGAGCCGCGTCGTAACCCAGTTGAAAGAGATAGGACACCAGATCATCCGCCTGGATGCCGTAGCGGTATAAGGCTCCATTCATTTCCACAATCAGCACATCAACGCCCTGCCGACCGAGCAGCCGAGAGGCACCGCGCAGCACCGATAGCTCAAACCCCTCCACATCCAGCTTGGCGATCGCATACTGGCGCTGAATATCCACCACATCATCCAACCGCCGGCAGGCTACCGGCATGGACGGAGAGCGAGACTCGGCATCCGCCGCCACGTGATTCACCGTATCCAAATCCGTGGTGAACTGCAGCATCGTTTCCTGCTCACCCAAGGCCACGGGATGCCCCTGCACCCAGGTCAACTGGTTATCCGTCAAAGTTTGAGACAGGCGTTCGAACGTCTCAGGACAAGGTTCAAAGGCATGCACCCGACCGCGTTCCCCCACCAGCGAAGCAGACAGCAGACTATAGAGCCCAATATTGGCTCCAATATCTAACACCGCATCCCCCGGCCGCAGATAGCGCTGGAAAAACCGAGTGGTGTTGTATTCCGCCTGGGGCGTGTAGTAGACAATATTGCGAGTCTCATGCCCCTGGGGATCGAGCCGCACGGGATAGCCAAACACCTGACGCTGGATAGAACGCTGGGGCAAGCGATAGACCAGCCACCAATAGAGCGATCGGGCGATCGCCCCCAGACGCTGACCTCGGTTCGCTGGATGGATCCAAATCGATCGAAGAATTTTGAAATAACTCAGCATAGTCGTCACAGATTGAGAGCAACAGCGATTCGTAGGTGAACTCAATGAAATGAAGCTAAGTTAACGGGTTTCGACGTCGCTCAACCCTCTGCTTAGTTGCAGGTAACGGGTTTCGACTTCGCTCAACCCTCTGCTCATGGGTTACAACCGGGTTTCGACTCCGCTCAACCCTCTCATACGTGCCGTAGGGTGCTATTAGGCGAAGCCGTAACGCACCATCTCGCCAAACCTTGATAGGCGTTCTAGTCCGAACAGAGGAGGTGAACCGTGGACGGCTGCGTGAGCAAATCTACCGGACGCCCCCAGCGATCGCCCACCTGGGCATAGCCAAACGACTCGATTAACGCCACCATGGCCTGACGCGACACGCCCAGACTTTCCCAAGACCCGCAGTGGCATTCGATCAACAGCGCTGGCTTATAGGCTTGGATGGTCGCTTGGGCACCCTGGAGCACCGCCAGTTCATGGCCTTCCACGTCAATTTTCATGGCATCGGGAATGCGATCGTGGTGCAGCATCCATTCATCCAGGGGAACCGCCGAAACGCTGAGGGTGGGAATATCCGCTTGGGCATCGGTCACCCAGAAATTATTCGCGCCGTTGTCGTAGGCGGAAAGGGTGAGGGTATGCACATGGTCGGAGAGGGCGATCGCTTCAATGTGGGCAGTCACCTGGTTTAAGCTCAACGTTTCCTTGAGCACCTCAATCGTGGAAGGAATCGGCTCAAACGCCTGCACCGTCATATCTCCACCCTTGGCCAGCCAGAGAGCAGTACTGTAGACACCGATATTGGTGCCAATGTCGAAAAACACGCCTTGAGACGGCAGAGCATCGGCCAGAAACGAGAGCGATCGCTCATCGGCGTGGGGGCCCTGCCAAAACTGACGATGGGCAGCCTTGGGCAGACGCATGGCTTGGCCCAGTGCCTGCACCGGCAGATATTGGCCACCGCCTTGGCCCATGGCCAGGAGCTTATGCCAGCGCAGATGCCAGGCTTGGGGATTAAACCAGCGGCGGGAAACGTGAGCAGTCCAAGGAGCAGTTGTCATAGGAGTTAAGGCGTTAGTTGACGTTGTGATGTGCCGTGGGAGGAGGTCAAGCAAGGAGGTTGTATCAAATCTGATTGAAGGGTCATGACTGGGATATCCTGCCTTCGATCCCCCGCTTCGCTGCCCCCTTGATAAGGGGGCTACAGACATCTGGGTAAGGCCCAGACCTTGAATGCATGGCCTGTCTAACCGGATTTGATATTAGGGCGATCGCATGGCTAGATACACCGGCTCTTGCCCGTGGCCATGGCGGGTGAGGTGAAATCCATAGGGCTGGAGATAGCTAGCGATGGTCTCCGCCGTGGTATTGGGATGAATTTCTAGGACGATCGCCCGCACCCGCTGTAGCCAGCCGTTGTTCTGAGATAACAGCTCATCCTCGGTGCCCTCGATGTCGATTTTCAGAAGATCGAGGTGATCCCAACCTAGAGCAGTGAGGAGATCGGGCATGGTTTGCACCGTCACAGGCACCTGTTGATCCAGGCGATGCATGGGTGAGGTTTCGAGGGCAGAACAGGCAGGATTTTGGCCAAACCGCAGATTCAAGCTGCCGCTGGTGACGCCGATCGCCCCCTCAATCACCTGAGCTGGCACCCGGTTGAGCATCAATGTCTGACGCAGTAGGGGAATATTGCGCGGATCCGGCTCCACGCAGACCATCTGCGCCTTAGGAAACTGGCAATGTAAATAGAGCGCCCCCAAGCCGATATTGGCACCCAAATCCACCAGGGTGCGGGGCACAAAACCCAGAGCATCGGCAAGCTGATATTCTCGATCCAGCAAAATGCCCTTGGCCATGCCCGCATAGGCAAACGACAGCGGAAAGGTGACCCGATGCTCTAGTAGACGGGCCGTCACCATTTCCACCGGCGGCGATTGTTGGCGGCGATCGCACCAGCGGCCCCAGTAGTGAAAACGCAGGTACCAACCCCGAGGTAAGCCCAGGCCCTGGAACTGGCGATCGCTCTCCAGCACCTGTTGAAAAACCGTCCAGCTCGACGCAAGTGTCATAGCAATAGGAATGATGGTGTGGTTCTCTTTTCAGACCCTAAGGCTTGAGATCAGGGAGAGGCTGGGCTAAATATTCAGCCAAGGTCTGAGGATAGGCCACGGTCTCGCCGGCCAGGGTGGCTAAGCTATAGCCTGGCAGCAGGTTCATCAACGCTTGCCCCGCAGCGATCGCATCCTCAAACGCAAAGGGATGGAAGCCGACCAACACGATCGGTCGGTACTGCTTGAGGGTTTGCTGGGCACCCTGGAGCACCTGCAGCTCCGCCCCTTCCACGTCAATCTTCAGGAAGCCTGGCGTTAGGGCATAGCGAGCTACGAGGGCATCGACGGTGGTGGTAGACACCGGGTAGGCATGGGTGGGCAACTGGTGGGGATTGGGCAATTTGGCGGCATCTACCACCGAAAAGCCGCTGCCAATGTCGTCGGTATCGCTGCCCAAAATGTTGAGGGTAATCGTCTGATCCGGCTGATCGGTGCAGGCGGCCGCTTCCATCAAGACGCGATCGCCCATGCCATTACCCTGGACATGGCGCTCTAGCAAACGCAGGTTTCCCGGCCCCGGCTCCACGGCAACCACCCGCCCTTGGTCGCCCACCAAATGGGCTAGCTCCAAGGTCATCTGTCCCACATTGGCACCCACATCGATCACATCCATCCCCGGCTGCACCACCCGGCGAAACGCTTGGATCGTCTCCAGTTCCGCCACCTCACCCCGCAGCGCCACTAGGGGATCGAGCCGCCACGATCGCTCATTTTGCACCGCGATCGCCAGGCCATCTTGGCCGTAGCGCTGGGACAATAGCCATCGATAGAGCGATCGCGCTCCAGCCTGCACCGAGGACGGCAGTTTTGTAAACACCGGACGGAGGGCGGAGTGGGCCCAAATTAATGTATCTGGCATGGTTAGCAGAACTTATGTATTGACACATTCAACAACATTAGGGTTCAGGGCGTCTTACCCATCCGAAGCGCCCCACCACCAGGGTTGTGGCGACACCGGCGACAAACCCCACTGAACCCGCTAAGTCATACACCCTTCCAGCCGCCCTTACCGGACGTCCGCACCTCCTACGTGGAAAATTCAGGTCACGATTGAAGTCACCGTTCAGGTGACGGTGTTGAACGCTCGGGCTCCTGCGATCGCGCAGCTAAGACACCATCGTGGATTAGGGTAGCCACCAGTCCTGTCCAGCCGGTTTGGTGATTTGCGCCCACCCCGGCCCCGTTGTCACCGTTGAAGTATTCGTAAAACAGCAGCAGATCCTGCCAGTGGGGATCCTCCTGGAAATGGGGATGGGCTCCATGCACCGCCCGCTTTCCGTCCCCATTCTTCAAGAAGATATGGGTCATGCGTTGGCATAGGTCATCAGCCACCTGGGTCAGGGTGCAGCTCTGTCCTGTCCCGGTGGGATAATCTACCGTGAACTCATCCCCCAGAAAGCGGTGAAACATGCGCAGTGAGCCAATCAGCAGATAGTTGACCGGGAACCACACCGGGCCGCGCCAGTTGGAGTTACCGCCAAACATGCCGCTGGTGGATTCCGCCGGCTCATAGTGGACGTTATGGGCTTCGCCGTTGACGTGGAAGGTGTAGGGGTGATCAGCATGGACGCGGGAGAGCGATCGCACCCCGTAGTCACTCAGAAACTCGTCGGCATCCAGCATTTTTTGCAAAATACACCGCAGTCGCTCCGGGTTGACGATCGCGAGCAGGGCGCAATGGTTCATCCCCTTGTCCGTCAGGGAAGCGATGTTTTCCTGAAGGCGGGGGCGGTGTTCCACAAACCAGTTAAACCGCCGCGTGAAGTTGGGAAAGCGCTCAAACGTCGAGGCGCTGAGCACCGTTGTGGCAAACAGGGGAATCAGCCCCACCATAGAACGCACCTTCAAGTGATGGCGGGCTCCCTCCGGCGTATGCAGCACATCGTAGAAAAACTCATCCACCTCGTCCCACAGGTGAATATTTGTATCTCCCATGTGGTTCATGGCATCGGCGATGTAGAGGAAATGCTCAAAAAACTTGCTGGCAATGTCCTCATAGGCGGGATTGTCCGTCGCCAACTCCAGCGCCATTTCCAGCATATTCAGGCAGTACATGCCCATCCAACTGGTGCCGTCAGACTGCTCCAGGTAGCCCCCCGTGGGCAGTTCTGAGCTGCGGTCAAAAATCCCAATGTTATCCAGCCCCAGGAAGCCTCCTTGAAACACATTGTTGCCGTTTCTGTCCTTGCGGTTCACCCACCAGGTAAAGTTCAGCAGCAGCTTTTGAAACACCCGCTCTAAAAACAGGCGATCGCCCTGACCATGTACCGCTTTTTCAATCTGGTAGACCTGCCAGGTGCCCCAGGCATGGACGGGGGGGTTCACGTCGCTAAAATGCCACTCGTAGGCGGGCATCTGGCCATTGGGGTGGAGGTACCACTCCCGCGTCAGGCGATCCATCTGGCGCTTGGCAAAGTCGGGATCGATCAGCGCCAAGGGCACCACATGGAACGCTAAATCCCAGGCCGCGTACCAGGGAAACTCCCACTTATCCGGCATGGAGATAATGTCGTCGTTAAACAAATGCAGCCACTCTAGGTTGCGCGGATTGTGGCGATGGGGAGGCGGCTGGGCAGGATCACCACGAAGCCAGTCTTCCACCACATAGTGATAGTACTGCTTCGTCCACAGCAGCCCAGCAAAGGCCTGCCGCTGCACGTTGCGGGCGTCGGCATCGCCCCGACCTAGCAGCAGGCGATCGTAGAACACCTCAGCTTCCTGAGCGCGCTGGTCTAGGGTCTGATCAAAGCTGGGCCCAAAGGGCTGGGGATCGCTCTGGGGCGACTGATCCGAGAGCCGCAGCCGAACCACCCACTGCTCCCCGGCCGCCAGGCAGCGATGGTAATGGGGGGAAACCTTGGTGCCCCGCTGATCGGGGTTCACCGCCGCCGTCTTGCCGTGGACAATATAGTCGTTGATGCCGTCTTTGACGTAGGGGCCAGCATTCTCTACCCCAAACAAGCGCTGCAAGTTCGTCTCGTTTTCCGTAAACAGCAGGGTGTCAGCTCCCTGGCAGTAGAGCCAGCGCTGCCCCAGTTTGGGATGCTCCGCCTGCACTGTGG
>RECH01000162.1 GCA_007694125.1 Leptolyngbya sp. DLM2.Bin15 | reverse complement strand
CGATTCCGCAAGTTGAATATTATCGTCTAGAGTTTTAAGGGACTGCTGCAGTTGCTCCTGAAATTTCTGAGCTATAGTCTTCAGTTGTCGTGCATTCTGCCGGACTACGATCATACCTCGATCATGAATGAGAAAACGTTCGAGGGCTGATGTAAATGCCTTAAAGGACTCTAGAAACTCATTACCTTCACCTTCAACAATTGCATCTAGAGCAGCCTGAGCAGAAATGAAATGAACCCGACTATCCCCAGTGACAATTGGATTACTCCCGTGCAAGAAGTTTTCAACGAGCTGGCGAACCTGTTGGCGATCGGACTGGCGACGCAGGAGATCCATGAAGTTAACCAACACAAAGAGATTGTCAGCCGGACTATCCTGATCTCCTCGGTTGAGTTGAGAACGTAAGTCCTCCAGCAAGAGTCGCTCACCTTGCGTTAGGGGGCGAGACGCGTTGGCTAGAAATATAGCTGCATCGGTTTTTTGCAGCAGGCGCTGGGTAATTTCCGTTCGGTTGGGATGTTCATTTAAGCCTGGAGAATCAACAATTTCAACATTATGTCGGCATAGTTCCAGGCTCGGATGCTCTAAGATAATTTCCCGAATGGTAGACTGTCCAAGTTCATCACTCAATCCACACAGTGCAGCCTGCTCAGAAATTGATGCTTTTTCCTGGTAGTTTTCAAATGGGATCCCTTCTTGTCGTCCATCGGTATACACGCACAATACACGTGTTTTTTCGCCAAATCTTAGTACTGTTACCGTACCACTACAGGGAATAGCACGAACAGGTTGAATTTCTTCACCCAAAAGAGCATTCAGGAGCGTCGATTTGCCCTGGCTAAATTCGCCAACAACTGCAACCCGAAATTTCTGAGCACGGACTTGGTCTAAAAGACTTAGAATATCCTGCGCTTGTCCTGGAATTTTACAAACGTTTTCTTCATAGTCTTGTGTAATACTCAGTAAAGACTGGCACAAATGCCGTAATCGATCCTGATCTACCTTGAAGTTCTCCAGTTGTTTGTAGCTAAGAGCGGACGTTTCACCAGAGCTATAGACATCATGACTTTTAGGCAGTTTTGACGTTATGTAATCGGCAATACGTACAAAGACAAAGTCATGAGCTTGAAATCGACTAGGATCTAGAAGGTTATGAACATCAAGAACTGAATTAGGGTCTGTAGCTTGGGCCTGAAATGCAGAGAGGAGAGTCTCTAAGTAATGAGACTGCAACTCCAGATGACCGATAACCTTTTGAAGGTACTGCATTTCTTCTGCTACAACATCGCTATCTGCGGTTGCAATTTCACAGGCAAATGCCAGAATCAATAGCTTTTCAGATTCAGAGAGACCTTGAACGAGCAGGGAGAGATGGCTTGGCTCCTGAAAAAGACCACGTTGCTGGACACTTTTCTTAAGTCCCCTAACAACTTGCCCCATTTTGCTCTCTGAAGGGAAAAACTGATTAAAAATTCTTTGGAAGGTTTCTTTCTCTTCTTCTGCCACAATACCATCGGCACAAAGTGCTCCCAGCATGGCAGTCACAAGCGCTGTCATAAAGAGAAGTTTGGGGTTGATCTGCTGGCTGTTTATAGGTTGCCCAACAATATCTGATAAGAGACTGATGGTTTCTGGAGAGTAGGATGCTGTGGTCATTCTTACTAATGATTGCAATACTAAGGGGTCTACAGGCGTAACTTGCTTGATTGTTCAACTTGAAGTTGAGTCATTCACTCATAGCGCATCGGCCAAGATAGTTATGCTTTTGATCGAGACGCTTGCTACATTTCATAGATATAACAGTCATATTCTTTGAAAGATTTTCACTTGATCAGCTGCTCTGGCTCCATGCTAAATAATGATTTATAGACGGGTATTGAGTCTTAATGAAGCTTGACCTTTCGCAATTAGCCTTGTTTATTGAGTACAGAATTTAGTATTCCCCTAAAACTAGGATCGAAACCAGAATCTCTGAAAATCAGCGTTTTTCGAGCCATGAAGCTCTCAAGCCGTTTGTAGGTAGACCGTGCAGGTCTTGTTAATATTGCCCTAGATGGGATGATCCAGAACCGGGCGGAAGTTGATGGGGTGTTAGGAGAATCATGTCTGCCGTGTAGTCCTACACCCATTCAAGGGTTTTTCCCAGCATGTCAATAGCGAAAATAGTGCTGCGTGATAAACGCCTCTACATCCTCAGCCGCCATGGGTTGGGCGAAGAAATAACCTTGCCCTAGTTCGCAGCCCAGTTGGCGTAGGAGATCAATTTGTTCAAGACAGTCGATGCCTTCAGCGATCGCTGCTATGCCTAGCTGATTGGTGAGATTCACAATTGTTTCCACAATTTTATGGTTGCGATCGCCCTGTTGCATTTGATGGACGAACGAACGATCAATTTTGAGGGTATCGACGGGTAGCTGATAGAGATAACTTAGGGATGAGTAGCCCGTACCAAAATCATCAATACTAATTTGTAAACCTTGTTCTTTGAGCTGTAACAACAGAGCGATCGTGTCACTGATATTATCAACCAGCATACTTTCAGTTAATTCTAAATTCAGACAATGGCTCTGAATTCCCGTTTGGGCCAAAATTTCGATCACATCTGGCAGCAGGTGCGGATCGCGGAGGTCAAGTACGGATAGATTAACGCTTACCTTAAGCTGCTTGGACTCCTGAAAGCGAGCATTCCAGGATGCTAACTGTTGGCAGGTGGTACGTAATACCCAGCGATCGAGGGGGACGACCAGACCTGTCTCTTCGGCAATGGGGATGAAGTCATCGGGAGGAATGCGCCCTCGCACAGGATGCTGCCAGCGTACTAGCGCCTCAAATCCCATCAGCTCACCGGTTTCCAAGACCACCAGCGGCTGATAGTAGACTAAGAATTGCTGGCGGGCGATCGCTCGTCGTAGATCGTTTTCTAAGTGCAGACGCTTCACCACCTGGGTATGCATGGCGCTATCAAAAATCTGGTAGCGGGCGCGCCCCTTGGACTTTGCTTGATAAAGAGCGATGTCGGCATCTCGAATCAGGTCTGATGCATGACGATAGGTCGCCGATCCGAAGACAATGCCAATGCTGGTACTGAGGGTAATCTCTCGACCATCTAAGGACAGGGGCGATCGGAATTCTGTTAGGACTTGGTTGGCTAAGCGCACGACGTCATCGAAGCTGTTGATGGAATCCAGAACGATCACAAATTCATCGCCCCCCAGCCGGGCAACGGTACCTTGTTCATCCACGATCGCCAGCAACACCTGTGCTACTTGGATCAGGAGCTGATCGCCCGCCAGATGCCCTAGGCTATCATTCACCACCTTGAAGCGATCGAGATCAAGGAATAGTAGGGCGAAGTGTACATGGGGCAGACCTAGCTGTGAGGTGCGGCGCAGGATTTGCCGCAGGTGTTCCATCAAATATTTACGATTGGGTAAGTCCGTGAGAGAATCATGCAGAGCATTATAGATAAGCTGTTCTTCTGCCCGCTTACGATCGCTTACGTCGAGCACCAGCGTATCCCATACGGTACAGCCATCCGGGCGGCGTTCGGGCTGGCCAACGGCCTGAATCCATTTAAGCTGACCCGAGGGCGTCATAATCCGCCATTCTTCAGACCAGGGACGTAGGGTGTGGGCAGATACGACAATGGATTGCTGGATGCGCGGTAGATCATCGGAATATACGGGTTGCCAGAGCAGCTCAGGATTTTGCTTCACGGCATTCGCATCCACTTCCCAAAGATACTCACAGCTAGGGCTAATGTAGGGAACCGAATCGGTGCCGTCTGGATGCAGGACGTAGCGCAAAATTGCGCCTGGCACGTTGGCGGCGATCGCTCGAAATCTGGTTTCACTTTGCTTCAAAGCAATTTCAATAGCACGGCGATCGCTAATGTCTTGAAAGCCAGCGATCGCGTAGGCGATGTTACCTTGTTCATCCCTGATGGGCATGGTTTGTACGGCAATGGTAACCACCTGTCCATCCCGTTGCAGTTCTACATCTGTGATATGTAAGGTTTGACCCGCAAGCGTTGGCTTGGCCAACACATCTTGAAGCGACTGGGCATGGGGTTGATCCACTTGATAGATCAGCTGTTGCTCTAGGGCATTGAGGTCAGCTTCTGTTGTGCCAGCATGACCACTAAGAATCTGACGGCCAACGGGGTTGACATAGATCAAACAGCTAGCCGGATCAAAGACCACCACACCGACCGGCAGCGCTTCTAAAAACTGGGTTAGACGGCTTTCGCTATTTTGCAGAGCCTGGTTGAGCACCTGCAACTGATGGAATGAGGTTTGGAGATTGTGCCCCATTTGGGTGAACGCTTGCCCTAACTCCGCCAGTTCTCGAATGCGGCTACCCTTAATTTCTGTCGTGAGCTGGCCATCTGCGATCTGTTGGGCAGCTCGGTTGAGGGTCAGCAGTGATCGATTCAGCCAGCGGGCCGTCAGCGTGCTGGAATAGGTTGCTAGCACCAGCGCCGCCAAACATAGCAGTACCGTTCTGCGCGTATTGGCATGAATGGTTGCCATAAAATCTGCTTCGGGCACAATCACCACAATCAGCCAATCCAAACCATAGGCATCCCGATAGGGCAACACATCGACAAATTGGCGATCGCCCCCTAGGGTCACATCAAGCTGCTGCGTCACCATAATCTGTTCTAGGGAGCGAAACTGCTGCTGAAGATGCTGCACCGTTTCCCGCAGCACGTCGTCATCGCTCTCGGCTGCTAGAATTCGCTGGGTTTGGCCATCGTCGTTGACCTCAAACGGTTGGCGCAAACGAGAGCTGGCTACCAATTCCCCCGATCGCTCCATAATCAAGGCCTGCCCCGATCGCCCAATGCTCAGAGCCTGCAGAAAATCACTTAGGCTCGTGAGCGCTAGATTATTGCCAATCACTCCCTCTAGGGTGCCATCGGCAGACAACACCGGCACGCTGGCCGGTAGGTCAATCCGAGGAACAACCTGCAGGGCAAAAATATCGCCCCAGGTGAAGGTACCCTGAGCCACGCCTGCGGTATACCAAGGACGTTCGCGAATATCAATGAAGTTGGCAATCGTTGAAACCTGTGCCTCCAAGCCACCTTGATCATCCGCACGAAACACCTCTGCATCCGAGGGCGGCTGCTCTCGTTTTACAAACAGAAATTCGCCCTCTAGGCCCCGCTGAGCGGCAATAAAACGACCATCGGCTTGACCGTAGTAGATCACCCCCATCTGGTCAAATTGCTGGAGCTGTTGCCAAAAATGCTGGCCGAGGTCGGGTAGATCTTCACTATCCAAGCGATCGCTGTTCAGCAAGGCGAGGTTGATGCGGTTGAGCTGATGGGCGATCGCCAATTCTGCATCCAAGTGTTGCCGAATGCGGGCCCCTACTTCACCACGCAGTTGACTGGATAAATCCTCCACAGCCTGCTCACCACTGCGGAAGGAGAGCCATCCGGTGATGCCGACGGCGATGGCAATTTGCAGCACAAATGGGAGCACCAGTAAGAGCCGCAGGGGAATCAAATGATTGAACCAAGGAGACGAGTGGGCCATGCTGGCAGCTAGCAGTCTTGCAGTAGAAAACCTACTTCTAGGGGGATGGAGAGACCTGAGGAAGGTACATGGAGAGCATAGGGGTAGCCGATATCCAACCCCTCCTGATGTTACCAAAGGATGTTAGCAAGGGAGATTGCTCAATCACTGCAGTTGGATTGAGGTGTTCTCTTGTTCTAGGGTATCAACCCAATCACGCGATCGCATGGAATTGAGATGTTGAGACATCTCAAGGTATACCGCACCATACCCCATCCATCGATGCTATCACTAGTCGTCATGGTTACATTTGAGCGATCGCCCTTGTCGGCACTCAGGAGGTGGACTCTATTCCATGAAGCAGCTCAATGAAGCTGCCGGGTTTCGACTCCGCTCAACCCTCTGCTCATCATGAAGCTGCCGGGTTTCGACTCCGCTCAACCCTCTGCTCATCATGAAGCTTGGGTGCCGGGTTTCGACTCCGCTCAACCCTCTGCTCATCATGAAGCTTGGGTGCCGGGTTTCGACTCCGCTCAACCCTCTGCTTACTCATGAAGCTTGGGTGCCGGGTTTCGACTCCGCTCAACCCTCTGCTTACTCATAAGATCGATATCGTGCTCCCAACGGCGCTCCTGCGCCCAGATCTTAATCGGTGTCAATGCGGGAGCGCTGACACCATAAGTTTCCTAAGTTGCCGGGTTTCGACTCCGCTCAACCCTCAGCTTATGGGAATCGGAGCCTTGAGCGACATCGACATGCTAGTCAATCGGTACTGCCCATCATTAGCTTACTTAATCCGATCTAGGAAATTAGGGGCAAGGCTGGAGTTGATGGAGCGTTAGGATAATATCGTCCATAGCCTGTCGTGCTGCACCTAGAGATAAATTTGGATCGTTGACCAAAATACTAAACACCACCGGATCATGATTGGGGGGATGTAGATAACCAGATAAGGCTACAACATCTCGCAGTGTCCCTGTTTTACCCCAAAGGCGACCCGCGACGGCCGTATTGCGAAATCGGTTGCGCAGGGTGCCGCTGATGCCGGCTACGGCTAGGCTATCGCGATAGAGTTGGGCGTCGGGCGATCGCCCCATCGCTTGCAAGGTATCTACCAAAACGGCTGGGGTGACGGAATTTTGTCGAGAAAGCCCCGAGCCGTCGGCTAAACGAAATTGACGGCTATCAATGCCCAAGGGAGCTAAGACGGCCGCGATCGCCTCCTGTCCTGCCTGCAGGGCCGAGGTACGAGCGCGATCGCTATTCTCTGCCACGGCCACCTGCCGCAGGAGTGCTTCTGCATAGAGATTGGTGCTATGGCGATTGGCTTCGGTCACCAGCGCCGCCATGGGCAGTGATTCTACGGCTGCGATTTCGATGCCCGGATCTGGCATGGAGGCCCGCACCACCTCCGATCGCCCCACGGTGATGCCCTGGTCTGCCAGAACTTGCTGAAACCGTTCTAGGAAGCGATCGCCCGGTTGGGTGACGGCTACGGCGGATAGATCCGGCTCAGAGCCCACCCAAAGCTGACCGCTCAGGTACAGGATCGATTGGGTCATGTCTCGACCCACCACAATATATTCCGATGCTGTTCGGGGCACCGTTGTGGTGTTGTTGCGCACCTGCCAGCCCGGTGCATCATTAGGATTTTCCCACTCCATGCGCAGGGGCTGACCCACGGCCTGGGGGTAGAGATTGACGCCGATCGCATTCTGGTTGAGGATCAAGCTATTGGTGGGTGCGCCATAGCCCGCTTGCAGATCCTCCGATTCCCAGCTAGCGCTCACCGTTTCGCCTTGGAAGTAGGAATCATCGCCAATCAGCCAATCAATATGCGTGATGCCTTGGTCGCGCAGTTGCTGGGCTAGGCTGAGGAGCTGCTGATCGCTCAAGCTGGGGTCACCGCGCCCCACCACCCGCAAAATCATCGGACTGCCCGGTTCTGTAGAACCCATGCGATAGATGGAGGTGGGAATCCGGTAGTCGGGGCCAAACCGCTGTAGCGCCGCTGCGGTCACCAAGACTTTGGCATTGGAGGCCGGCACCAGAGCGCGATCGCCCCCCTGGGTATAGAGCCGCTGGATGGGAGCACCGGAATGGGGAAAGAGAGGTGAATCGGGCGTTAGGGTATCGACGACAATCCCCCACTGAGAACGGCTCACCGCCGATCGCCGCGTAATTGCCTGAATCTGATCACCCACCTGGGCAGGACAAATGCCCGCGATCGCTGGACTTGCCAATACCAGAGAGGCGATCGCCCCTGCCAACGGCCCCAGTAGCCAGGCTCCTCGCTCCATCGTCACCATATATAAGACCCAACCTAGACGCCATTCTATTGTCCGCTAGACGGCACACCCTTCAGGCAAAGTTCCGCAGAAAGCCCTCCCCTTAAATCCCTTTCCTCGAAGACCCTCACCCTAAATCCCTCTCCCAGAGCGGGCGAGGGACTTTGAATCTTGCTCCCCTTCTCCCCTTGTGGGAGAAGGGGCTGGGGGATGAGGGGGCAAGATGGGGCGAACAACCAGGATCTCGGTTCAACCTGATCAACCCCGAAGACCCTCACCCTAAATCCCTCTCCCAGAGGGCGAGGGACTTTGAAATCACTTACACCTTCTTGCTCCCCTTCTCCCCTCGTGGGAGAAGGGGCTGGGGGATGAGGGTCTTCGGGGCTGGGGTCTTCGGGGTGAGGATCGGCATGAATCTCTCAGTACTGATGGGATTGAGGGTGTCGCTCAACACATCGACACCTTTCCCCAACCTAGGTTGATGATGGGAAGAGCCCAACCGTGGATTGATAAAGACGCAGATCAACCCTTGTGGTTCCTAGGGTTTAGCCGATCTGAAAAAAAAATCCAAAAAAAGTTTTGGGAGAGTGATATCAAATTGAAACCGGGTGGGCAAGTTATAGTCAGGAGTTAGAAATCCGAATCCCGCAACTTCAAAACAACAACTTTCCCGCAACTCTAAGGAGACAACTCAATGAACTCTGCACTCAAAGCCAAACTAATCCAACACTTCGCTGGCAAGAACACCAAGGGTTTCACCTTGATTGAGCTACTGGTTGTGATCATCATCATCGGTATCTTGGCTGCCATCGCTCTTCCTTCCTTCTTGAACCAAGCTAACAAAGCTCGTCAGTCTGAAGCACAAACCTAC
>RECH01000100.1 GCA_007694125.1 Leptolyngbya sp. DLM2.Bin15 | reverse complement strand
AAAAGTCCACTGGACTACTATTGGACTAAATTTTTGAGGGTCATTTCCGGGCGATCGCCCCCCTCCCGCCCCATCAACACCGATCGCGATCCAGGCAATTTGGCCTGTCGATCAAGGAGGCGATCGCTCCCCAGATCATCTCAATCACCCCTGAAGTGTATCCAATTTCTCACCCAAAAAACGTGGATTTTAGAGGGTAAATCTAGGCAAAATTTGCTGCTTGACCTGCCTTAAATCAAGACATTAATTCTTATAAATAGACCTAAAACAAACACCATAGACTCATATCAAGACAGCTATGTACAACCAAGAGATTAGTAGTCTTAAGTTAGGACTTAATTTAAGACTATTTGTATTGAATTAAGACTAAATTTGCAGGCGATCGCTCCCTAGTTTTGGGGACACAAAAACGCAGTGATCCAACCTCCCTTTATCCAGGCAAAAGCGATCGCCTCATGCCACTCATTGGCGCGATCACCAAAGTTTATGTCTCATTTTAAGACGATTAATCTTATAATTGGTCTCATTTCAAGACTTGCAAAATTGATTCGAGACCTAGTTTCTTAACAAAGATAGCGATCGCCTATATTGCCCATCATTCTTAGTTCTAGGTATTCTTTTGGTAAAACATCCCACTCAGATTTACGCTAACAATCAGCCCAATAAATTTATCGGTAAAAACCATGTCCAAAAACCATTACAAATTCAGTTTGTTCAACCGGCGATCGCCCATGTTGTGGGGAGCGATCGCCCTCGCCCTCACCCTAGGAGCCTGTGGCGAAACGACACCCAGCGCTGATTCCAATGCCACCGATCCTGCCAGTACTCCTGCCGCTAGTGGCAGGGGGCTAAAAATTGGCACCCTGCTGCCGATCACCGGTGACCTAGCCCAATATGGTGGCCCTATGCAAGATTCCGCCACCCTCCTGGTTCAAACCGTGAACGGTTGCGGCGGTGTTCTGGGGCAACCCGTGCAGCTCATCTCCGAAGACGACCAAACGGATCCGGCCGCCGGGGCCGCCGCCATGAGTAAACTTGCCGAAGTGGATCAAGTCTCCGGCGTTGTGGGAGCCGCCGCCAGCTCAGTGTCTAGCGCTGCCGTTGACATCGCCGTGCGTAACCAAGTGGTCGAAATTTCCCCCTCTGCCACCAGTCCCGTCTTCACCGACCGTGCCAAAGCCGGTGACTTCGATGGCTACTGGTTCCGCACAGCACCACCCGACACCTTCCAAGGCCAAGCCCTCGCCCAGCTAGCCATGGATCAGGGTTATGAAACCGTTGCCGTCATTGCTATTAATAACGACTATGGCAGTGGCCTTGTCCAGTCCTTCACCGCAGCCTACACCGCCCTCGGCGGCACCGTCGCCAACCAAGATAATCCCGCTCTCTATCCCCCCGATGCTTCCTCCTTCGACTCCGAAGTCAGCAGCGTCTTCAACGGTTCCCCCGATGCCGTCCTGCTGGTTGCCTATCCTGAGACCGGCAGTCTCATTCTGCAATCCGCCTTTGAGCAAGGTTTTCTAGATGGCGAAACCCAAGTCTTGCTCACCGATGGCATGAAAGATGCCAGCATCGCTGAACTGGTCGGCAAAGATAGCGACGGTAGCTTCGTCATTTCTGGCGTCATGGGCACCGCGCCCAGTGCTGGCGGCCCTGGATTAGAGCAATTCACCGCCCTCTATAACGATGCCTTCAACCGCGACCCCTCCGTGTTTGATCCCAACACATGGGATGCCACCGCTCTCATCGTCCTAGCAGCAGAAGCAGCCGGCGACACTAGCGGTACCGCCATCCGCGATGCCATCCGCAACGTCGCGAATGCACCTGGCACCGAAGTCACTGATGTTTGCGAAGCCCTAGAACTCATCCGCCAAGGAGAAGAGATCAACTACCAAGGTGCTAGCGGCCCCGTGGACTTGGATGAACAGGGCGATGTGGTAGGCAGCTACGATATCTGGATCGTCGGCGACGATGGTGCCATTCAAGTGCAAGAAACCATCGAGATTAGCGGTTAGATATCAGAAAAGCCCCCGCCTAATCGAGTAGTTAACCACGCGAGTTTCCCAAGGCGATCGCCTTGGGAAACTTAACATTCGATGTTTTGGGATCGTTTTAGAATCACTGTGCAAACAAAGCGATCGCTAGGCTTGCCTAACGGCGCTGAAACGCTTCCCCCAAAACACCTACTAAGTACACACAAGTCGATCTCTGACTCATGGCCTCAAGACCTTATGCTCTAGAGTCATGGTTTCTGGCTGGTAGTTCTCAATAGACTAGATTGATTGGGGATTTAACCGATATCTGAAATAGAGACTAGGTCAGGGTTCTAGAACTTATACTCACAGGTTCTTGATTTGTGTGTATGTAGTAGTCTGAAACGCCTAACGTTGTAGTCATTCATTTCCCCCATGAACCAATCCAACGAACCCAAGGCCAAGCAAAATGTTTTTTGGCCAACTATTGATTCCATTCAACGTGCCCGTGAAGTAGCCCAACAAGGATTTTGGGCTGCTGTGATAGTAGCTGTAGTGACCACTCTTTTCGCGCTTGTTTCTATCGTAGCTGGCGACATTGCAGAGCTGCCGATCAGCGCCGGGTCATTCATTGATGTCGGTATCTTTGTGGCGATCGCCTTCGGTATTCGCCGCATGTCTCGCGTTGCTGCGGTTCTAGGCTTAGTGGTGTACTTCGGTAATCAACTGTATATGTGGTCTATCATCGGCCCACAGACAGCCGGCATTATTGTGGTTGTCTTCATGATGTTAGCCTTCATTCATGGTGTGCGTGGCACCTTTGCCTACCACAGCTATCGCAAGCAAGGCATTCAAGAAACCCTGGCAGAAGATAGTTCCATGCCCGTAGACGACGTTCAATCCTAAACGCGATCGCTCTCCTTGAGACTCCCATCCAAGAAGTGGGCAAAGCGAGGCATTTCTTCCTATGCTGGAGGAGATGCCTCAACCTTTTTTAGGAACAGGCGATATTCTCTGATTCAAAGGAGTACAACCTATGCCTGGTTTTGGCGATTTGGTGCAAAAAGCATTCTATTTAGGCGTTGGCATTGCGTCCTATGCCGGTGAAAAAGCAGGCACGACCTTCACGGAACTGCGATCGCAAGCCCAAAAGCTCGCCGATGAAATGGTAGCTCGGGGCGAAATGAACACGGAAGAAGCTAAGCGCATGGTGGACGAAATGGTGAGCAAGGCCCAGCAATCCCCCAAAGCACCCACAGCCGAGCGTCCTAGCGAACCCCGTCGCATCGAAATCCTTTCCGATGACGATGAACCTAGCCCTGAAGCCGTTGACTCCCTACGCGACCAGGTCACCCAATTGCGCGATGAACTCAACCGCCTCAAGAAAGATTCCTAGCTACAGGTTCACCTGGCCCCCGTCCACCGCCCACCGCTTCGATCACCCAAAAGCGATCGCTGCCCTAGTCTGCACAACGACTGACCGGTTGGGCTGAGTGGAGTCGATGCCCAACCCAACTGTTACAGGTCAAAACGATGCACGATTGGTATAACGACTGGTGGAAAGCCTGGGATGACATGGCAGGCCAAGTCGAACAGTTCTATCAAGATGTTTCTGAGCAACTAGATGAGGTTGCCGACTTTTTGCTGGAGTCTACCGCCACCATCGTCAACGACTTTGAAGCAGCGATCGCCCCCCAGATCGACGACCTCGACAGCCAGATCAGTCAATGGCTCGATCCAATCCTAGAGACCTTCCTAGACCTAGACGAACCCTTAGACGACGACTTCTTCTATCCCATGTATCCGCCGGTGCAGCCCAGCAGCAATCACCATCCGGCCTGCATCGGCTGCCAGCACTACCACGGCCAAGTCTATGGCAGCACCCTCCTCGTCTGCGGGATGCATCCCTACGGCTGGGATGGAGACACCTGCCCCGACTGGGAATCACCCCAAACACCTAAACTCTAGTACCAAAAGACTACGCTGGCTGAGCGAAGCCGTTTGTCCTGAGGACAGGCTACGCCAACGTGAAACGTCTCCCGAAGGGAGAAAGCCAAAACCCAACCAGTATTCCAAGACCTATGCTGGCTGAACAAAAAAACTACGCTGGCTGAGCGAAGCCGAAGCCACACCCCACCCGTGTTCCCTGAGCGAAGCCGAAGGGAACACGCACACGTCCCGCTACAGAGTTACCTCCCGCTGCAGAGTACCAGTCTCCTCCAAATCCGGTAGATCATCCGTCAACGGATCCACCGGCGGCTGCATCTGTTGCATCGCCTCCCGCGTCTTCCAGCCCGCCTGCCAGAGATGCCGATCCTTGAGAGCATTAGCATTCAGCCAGAACCGCACCGTTGGGTCACAAGACGCCACTAGTTCTGCAAACACCCAACCTTGCTCATTCTTACGATTCACCACCTGGAAATGTCGCCACCCCCACGTGGTTTGCAGCGACGTCCATTTCGAACCGAGTAGATGGGGAAATCGTTGCTTCTTCGCCATACGCCCGTCCTAACTCACCAACCCCGACCGCAACGCCCGCACCGCCGCCTGGGTGCGATCGCTAGCACAAAGCTTACTCAAGATATTGCGCACATGGGTTTTCACCGTGCCAATCGAAATTTGTAGCGCCTCCGCGATCGCTGCATTGTTATGCCCCGCCACGATTAGCTCCAGCACCTCCAGCTCCCGATTGGTCAACGGATCTGCATCAATCAGCTCCTCATACTGAGGGCTAACAGCATCAATCGTCGTTTGGCGATCGCCCTCCACCTCAGGGCGCGGCTTTTGGGTTTCCTGCAGCACAATCCGAGCGATCGCCGGATCAATCCAAGCATTCCCTTGGTGGGTCGCCTCAATCGCCTCCACCAGCTTATCCAGCTTCACATCCTTGACGCTGTAGGAATCCGCCCCCGCCGCAAACGCCGCCAGCACCGAATCCTCACTGTCATGCATCGTTAGAATGAGAATCTTCGTCCCCGCTTGCACCTCACTCGATGCATCATCCGATGCCACCTGTTGAGCTTTAAAGCGACGTGTCACTTCAATCCCGTCGATGTCAGGCAGGCCAATGTCTACAATCGCCACATCCGGATCTATCTGCTGGAGTAGCTCTAGACCCTGCTTCCCATTCACCGCAGTTCCCACAATCTCAAGCTGGCTGTATTGCTGCAGCGCAGTTTTCAGCCCCACCCGGGTCAGATCGTGATCTTCAACTAATACAACTCGAATCTTATTCATTAACTCATTGGTGCAAATACAGATAGCTGGTTTCAGTATGCCGTATTTTTGTTAAATCCTGTTGTTTACACCACCACCCTAGATCAACAAGCGATTAGGGCAACGAATGCTCTAGACTGAAATATCGAACTCCAGTCTTAGAAAAGGGAAGCAATCATGCGGCTGTCTCAGATGCTCTTTGTCACGTTGCGGGAAGATCCAGCCGAAGCCGAGATTCCTAGCCACAAGTTGTTGCTGCGGGCCGGCTACATTCGCCGCATCGGCAGCGGTCTCTATGCCTACCTACCCTTCATGTGGCGCGTTTTGCAAAAAGTGTCGCAGATTGTCCGCGAAGAAATGAACGCTACCGGTGCCCAGGAATGCCTGCTGCCCCAACTGCAGCCCGCCGAACTCTGGCGCGAATCAGGCCGCTGGGACACCTACACCCAAGCCGAAGGCATCATGTTTGCCTTAGACGATCGCCAAGAGCGAGAACTTGGTCTTGGCCCCACCCACGAAGAAGTGATCACCGCCATCGCCCGTGATCTAATCCGCTCCTATCGCCAACTGCCCGTCAACCTGTACCAGATCCAAACCAAATTCCGCGATGAAATTCGCCCCCGCTTCGGTCTGATGCGCGGCCGCGAATTTATCATGAAAGACGCCTATTCCTTCCATCCCGACACCGACAGCCTAGATCAGACCTACAGCGCCATGCACGACGCCTACTGCAACATCCTGCGGCGTACCGGCCTGGCCTTCCGCGCCGTCGATGCCGACTCCGGAGCGATCGGTGGTTCCGGCTCCCAAGAATTTATGGTGCTGGCCGACGCTGGAGAAGACGAAGTCCTCTACACCGACGATGGCCACTACGCCGCCAACGTCGAAAAAGCCGTCTCTCGCCCCGCCGACGCCATACCCTCCACCTACACCGCCTACGAAAAACTCAGCACCCCTAACACCCCCACCATCGCCAGCCTCTGCAAATTTCTCAACTGCTCCTCCACCCAAATTGTCAAAAACGTCCTGTATCAAGCCGTGTTCGACAACGGTCAGGCCGTCCTCGTCCTGGTGAACATTCGCGGCGACCAAGACGTCAACGAAGTAAAGCTCACCAACGAACTCACCAAACTAGCCCCCACCTACGGCGGCAACACCATCATCGCCCTCACCGTTCCCGATGCCGACCAGCAGCAGCAATGGGCCGCCAAGCCACTGCCTCTCGGCTATATCTCCCCTGGATTGTCCGACGACTACATCCAACCCACCGCCAACCTCGCGCCCAAATTCCTGCGCTTGATCGATCAAACCGCCACCGACTTAGAAAACTTCGTCACCGGCTCCGATGAGTCCGGCTACCACGTCGTTGGGGCCAACTGGGGCAGCGAAATCCCCCGGCCGACGACCGTCGTTGATGTGCGTACAGCCCAATCCGGCGATCGCGCCCTCCATGACCCCAGCCAAATCCTCAAAAGCGCTCGCGGCATCGAAATCGGCCACATCTTCAAACTGGGCACCAAATATTCCCAAGCCCTAGGAGCCACCTACACCAACGAACAGGGCGAAGACCTGCCCCTGGTCATGGGCTGCTACGGCGTCGGCGTCTCCCGCCTAGCCCAGGCCGCCGTCGAGCAATCCTACGACAAAGACGGCATCATCTGGCCCGTGGCGATCGCCCCCTACCATGCCATCGTCGTCGTGCCCAACGTCACCGACACTGACCAAATGGCCGCCGCCGAACAGCTATATGCCGACCTCAACGCGGCCGGGGTGGAAACCCTCCTAGATGACCGCGACGAACGGGCTGGCGTCAAATTTAAAGACTCCGAACTCGTCGGCATTCCCTTCCGCGTCGTCACCGGGCGATCGCTCAAGCAAGGCAAAGTAGAAGTCGTGAAACGCGCCGACCGCGCCTCCCAAGAGCTAGCCCTCGCCGACGTCGTCCCCACCCTCAAACAATGGGTCACCGAGGCCCTTAACGCCTAATGGAACTGATCACCATCCTGCTCACCGGATTTATCAGCGTCCTCTCCGCTGGCGGGGTGGTGATCGATCAAGTCGTCACCACCGCCCTCGACGATCAGCTCCACGATGCCGAACAGCTTGATGTGCGCATCGACAACACCCCCAGCTACCAGGTGGTGAACGGCACCCTCGATCGCGTCCGCATCGCGGGCCGCGGCCTCTATCCCGTCGAAGATGTGCGCATCCATCTCCTCGACATCGAAACCGACCCCATCCACCTCGATGCCCCCGCCCTCCGCCGTGGCACCCTCACCCTAGAGGAACCCCTGCGCGCCGCCCTGCGTCTAGTGATCACACAAGATGACCTCGATCGGGCCCTCACCTCGCCCTACGTCCTAGAGCAACTGCGATCGCTCACCCAATCCCTCAGCAACGACGAAGCCGCCCTTGAAGATTTCCTCAATCCCCAACTCCAGCTTCTCGACAACAACCGCCTGCGCCTCGACGTTGTGTTGCAAAGTGATACAGATCCAGTAGCGATCGCCGCCGAATTGACCCTGAGTTTAAGATCCGGATCTAGGCTAGAGGTAACGGATCTAGATCTGAGCATCGACGGTCAGCCCGTCCCAGACACCATCGCCAATGCCGCTGAACAGATCCTAGAACAACAGCTCGACCTCAGCCGTCTAGAAGACCAAGGCATCATCGCCCGTTACCTCCAACTCGACATCCAAGCCAACCAGCTTAGCCTTGTTGGTTTCCTCATGATCGAGCCCGCCGACTAGTTGTACCAAGGAGTCCCCCATGACTGAAGATCGTCCCGTTTCCCGCCCCTCCATCACCGCCATCCCCCGCAAACTTCTGATCGCCATCCTTGCCGGACTACTCCTCGTCGGTGGTGGCACCATCTGGTGGCGCGTTGCCACATTCCAGCCCGCCGAAACTACCGTCCAAGATCCTGACCCCGACACCGTTACCCCCGACCCCGCTCAGGAGATTGAAACCCAAGCCTACCTGCTCACCCTCGACGGCGACGCCATCCTGCTCAGCCCTAGCGCAATCACAATTCCAGATGGCGACCCTGAAGCAGTTCTAACCAGCACCTTCGAACAACTGTTATCCGGTAATCTCAACACCGACAACGTGTTCACCGCCATCCCCGACGGCACCACCCTCCAGTCGCTTTCCGTCGAAGATAATAACGTTTACCTCAGCCTCTCTCCCGAATTTACCCAAGGCGGCGGCAGCGCCTCCATGCAAGGTCGCCTCGGACAGGTAATCTACACCGCCACCAGCCTCGATGCCGATGCTGCTGTGTGGATTTCTGTTGATGGCGAACCCCTAGAGCTCCTCGGCGGTGAAGGGCTAATCGTGGATCAACCCATGACCCGCACCGACTTCGATCAAAACTTCTCCCTGTAATTACTAAGCCATCCACCTCATGAACCTTTCCTGACCTTCAGCTTTGCAGGGTAGGTCTTGTCGTCGTCAGGCAACGCAAAAAACTCATCTAGGGCGAGGGATTTGCCAGTGGAGTGAACATGGGCTGTGCTCCTAGAGAG
>RECH01000101.1 GCA_007694125.1 Leptolyngbya sp. DLM2.Bin15 | reverse complement strand
CCGTATCGGGCAGCAGCGAGCCCAACACACTCGCCCGACTAAACGACAGCGGCTTGCGCGAATACCACCGATGCAGCCCCTTAAACGGGTTGCCCCCATGCTCGTAATACACCTGCTTATTCAGCAGCGTCACCGGAAAAATCTTCTCGATAAAGACAGCAGGACGAGTAGGTTTAGGGTCAGGCATGGTAGACCGTTGAATTATTGACAGAGGGAAGGAGAGATACAAAAAACGCGGGGCGGGAAAATCGACAAGGTTAGTGTCGTTTCTGAGCAAACCATGCCCTAGTCACTGGGCGATCACAGTAATATAGTTAGTATTACTAGACGTAACACAATCCTATGTCGTCGTCAGTCAAACGTCGGGTTTCTGTGACCATCGATGCCGCCCTGCTCGACGCCATCGACCAGCAGTCAGACAATCGCTCTGCGGTCATCGAAGCCGCCCTCCGGCTGTGGCAAGCCCAGCAGATCCAAGTCCAACTGCACCAGTTTTACCAGACCCGCTCCCAGAGCGACCTTCAAGCCGAAACCACCTGGGCTCAGGTAACCCAAGACGCCGCCATCCAGCAGTGGGATGAGGACAGCCCCTGGGAAGGCAACTTCCCGGCATGATCATGGCATCCTTTCCCCATCAGGGCGAGATTTACCTTTCCAGAGCCCTGCGCCAAGGTGGCGATACCAAAAAACGCCCAGTCGTCGTCGTTTCTATGGATGTGCGGAACCAGTACAGCACCACCCTGCTAGTTGTCCCCTTCTCCTCAGATATCGAAGCGTCATCAGGCAATCCCTGCCGTATTTTCATTCCGGCTGGAGCAGGGGGGCTAGAACGAAACTCTGTAGCCATGGGCGACCTGATCACCACCGTCGAAAAGCGCTATCTAGAACGTGGCCCTTACGGCAGCGTGGGGACTAAGTCTCTGCAAAGCATTCAGCAAGCGATTCAACTTGCCATTGGGCTGTACTCAGCTTGAACCGCGCTGCCATCTACACCCCCACCGCCCAATAACAACTCGTTAGCGGCATTGATAATCGCATCAACCCGCTGACGGGTTATGTCGCCCTGAACGACTCGAATTCGCTGCTAAGAATTTGGAGAAGAAGCTTCCATTTGCCCGCGAATCGTCGCTAAGCGCTTCAGTATCGCCAAAATCTGTCCATTCTCAGCCATCTGAACCAAATGCCCGCTATTGAACCGATCTGCGCGTACATGGGTTGTGATCAGCTTCTGTAGGGTCTCTAAATCTGCTGACTCGATCTGACTCGGATTTTCAAGATACTTGCCAGCCTCATCCTTCCAAGCAACCCAGTTGAAATCAATCACCAAGTTCTCACGGTAAAGCTCCTGGATGAACTGTGTAAACTCTGGAGCGTAGACATAGGGATCCATCATGCTCAAATCGGTGCGCACCTCGTACAAGGTGGTAGCGGGCCGCTCAAAAATTGGCATAAACGCAAGAATGCGCTCTAACCCATCAAGGGTGGTCATAGGGTTACGCCTCCAGGGTAGTAGGTGGCTCAATGATGAACCACTCGTGCTTCTCAATAATGCGATCCCACCGAACGGTCTTGATGAAAGCGAAGCAGTCTGGATTGAGATCTGAAAGTTGCATCAATTAATCGCCTAAGAGTACCCGCATCGCCTTCAGCGCCGTTCGCTTTTTGCCGTTGCTGACCTTGGCAAACCAATAGTGGGCTTCCTCATCACTCATTGCCACAATTCCGTCCGTGATGTTAGCAATTCGTTCCAGCTTCGATAGCGGCTGCAAAGTCTGGAATAACAGGGCCAGACTCACCCCCGAAGCTTCAGTCAATACATAAGGTGACTGCCGCCGATAGCTCAGGGTCTGTGGGTCATAGTTATTAGCCTTTAGCGCCTGATAAATCGCTTGTCGAACCTGAACGAGTGTCTTCCCCTTCAGACGTCCAATACGTTTGGCTGCGGGTCGCTTCTTAGCGCCTGCCTTTTTGTAGGCGCATTGGTATAGCTCCAGGGCAAAGTCATTATTGCTGAGGGGAACAACGCGAAGCTGGAACTCTTGCATGGTGTCGTGGAGTCCAAAAACAGGGAAGAAGACGTCAAGTCTAGTATTCCACTCTCACTCTCAGATTCATCCGCTCAACCGGATTACGGCTCAACGCCTGCTGAAGTCCCTGGATCTCCGACCCCTCTGGGGCCATTGAAGTATCTAGCTTGAGCTTCACGGTCAGTGTCAGATTAGCCTGAGTCTCTGGCAGGTTCAGCATGCCATTCAGCGTGCTAAAAAAGCTTTGAAACCCGCGCACATCCCCCTGATACTCTAGCCGTACAAACTGCTGCCCCGTTTGCACGGTCACCCACTGCTGGACTTCAACCGGGTAGCGAGTTAGCAGGGGTAAGGTCGTACCCATCTTGCGATAGTCCGTCACGTCGCTCACTGAAAAGTCTAGGGCACTTATAGCCTTGGGCTTTTTGTCAGCCACCCAATCTGCCAAGTCATTGAACACTTTGTTCGGGCTGCCCTCAAAGTCCTTTTCAGTGGGTTTATCTAACAACGTCACATATTCCCCATTCCCCTCACTCACCGTGGACGGCTGAGTACCCCCCGCTGGGTACAGCACCACCGTCTGCACCGCCTCGCCTATTTCCCCTGTGCCGTAGTCCGCCACCACCCTAAACTGGGTCGTCTTGGCAATCTGCCCCTGGTACTCGTCTGAGGGCAAAAACTGATTGCCCACCAGGGTGCCATCCTGGTACAGGCTGACCTTCAGCGCCTCCTTAGCTCGCCAGCGCACCTGCACCGTCCGCTCGTCGCCGCCTCCGGCCAACAGCTGAGCACTCAGCTCCACCAACTTCGGCTCAGGTGGCTTCAACAAGCCCCGTCGGTAAAGCTCCGCCCGGTCAGAAAATTCAATCGTAGTGGGCAGCCCCACCGAAGCCCCATCAGTTTTGATACAGAGCTGCTCGCCCACTTTGAGATCCCACTGGCCTTCGCTTAGCCCTTTACGGATCGTGTCCCGCAGCTTAGACACCTCTGCATCTAAGAGCATATTCAGGGCCAAGTCCTTAGCGAACTGTTCTCGCAGGTTCTTGGTCGTCCAGTGGTCGAGCCCCGTGGGCCAGACCTTTTGTAGCAAGTAGGCAGGGGCATAGGGGGCCGCATCTTCACCGCGCACCTTGCTACAATCCTTCAGTGCCTTCAGCACCACATCCTGCTGGTTGCCGTTGCCCTTCACAGTACTGGCATCCTGGGCCGGTAGGGTATAGTGCATCAATCCCTTGGGGGCTTTCACCGGATCATTGGCAGGGTAGAACAGGTGGCGATAGGCATTGGTCAGGGCGATGCGTACCTCTAGATTCATTGCTTTTTGCTTGCTGTCAAGCTGTTTTAGCTGACTTTCGGAAAGGTCATCCATGCGATTCTGACTCTGCAGGATGGCCTGTACTGCCTTAAACTCGCGGGTAATGCTGATCGCCCGGTCTAGCTCTTGGTTGTTGGCCAGCAAAAACAGCAGCCGGTTACGGAAGGTGCGAAACTTACCCGACTCGCCTGTGTTGTTAAAAATCTGCTCAATCAGTGCGGGTGGGCCGTCGGTAGAGCTGCCGATCTTCGCTTCGTTAAAGTCGATGATGCACAGGGCAATGGTGCTAGGGTCGTCGTCTACATCATGAGCACCCTCAGGGCCAGTTACCAACTGAAAAAACTTGGTAGCAAAGATACTGTCGCGCCGTTTACGGAGTTCTTCTTTAGCCTCGGTAATACCGACCCGTTCTTTCTCCTCAGCAATGATTTTGTTGATCGAGGGTTCTTCTTTGAATCGAGCCACGGAGGTGATGGGATCTACATCCAAATACCAGGCGACCCCACTCAGCCGTTCCAGGGCACGGTCTATAAAGCTAATGTCTACCCCTGGAGTTAACAGCGACAGGTTCAACTCCGCACGCCGAATCCCTGACGAGATGCCCTGGGTAAGAGAATGCAAGAAAATGGTACGGCCTACCCAGCTAGAGAAGGGGGGTTTACCAGCGCTTTGCCACTCCTGGTCTTGCAGCTGGGCATGGGCTTCACGCCCCGTAGGATTATAAATATCAGCTCCAATCGGCATACGCATCAGGGGCCGCTGTAGCCGCGAGGTCAGGTCACTGGTGATCTCCTCTTCTCGCCCCACCGGCAGGTGATGAGGGTGAATCATCGGCATACGAATATCCTGGTGCTGCCACAAGTAGCGCACCAGGCGAGCAAACAAGCGCAAGGCTCCTCGCGTGCGTTGAAACTCGGGAATAGAAGCAATCTTCTTGGTTAGCAGGTTAAACAGCTCGGGGTGAAAAGGATAGCTGTTCGCAATTGCTGTAGCATAGGTAGCGTCTTTACAGCCGTCAGGCAGGTCAACCCGACTGGCTCGAAAGGTTTGTCGGTATGCCTCAGCGGCTTTCTCCGCCGCCTCGGCGCTGATGCTGGCAAATAACCGCTGTCGTACAATATTGTAGACTTCAATGTCGGTACTAGGGCTCAGTACTCGCTCCTGTCGCGCTGAAGCCCGCACCAGCTCTTGCTGAACCTCAGCGGTTTCCTTGGCAAAGGTGTCAGACTCCGAGGCCAAGGAATAGACAAACACCAGATTGTTGCAGGAAGCCGCTTGATCCATCAGCGAAAATAAAAAGGCCACCACCTGCTCAGCCAGAGTGCTCTGCCCCACCGTCTTAGCCTTGGCTGCTCGTAGGTGACGAGCAATCTCGTCCAGAATGATGAGCGTCGGTTCTGAGCCAATCAGGCGATCTATCACCGAGGTACCGGGACTAATGCGGTTTTCGTCTGCCCCCCGCAACAATTGGTAGCCGTCAATACCGCCGATTTGGTAAGCGATCTCACCCCAGAGAGTGTATGTAGTGATGCCCGACTCAGCATGATAAACCCCAGATTCTGGGTCTAGATCCCGACCATCAATGGCAGCTACTTGAACAGGACGATCAGGGATGATGGCTAAGTCATCTACAAATCGGTTCAGTCCTTCAATTTGGCGGCCATGCCGAGAAACGTGCCACAGAGCAATCTCATCGTGGGTCTTGCCACCGCCAAAGCTAGTTTCTAGACGAATGACTGGAGAACCTACAACTGCTCCGCTCAAACGGCCAAAGACCTCTTTAATCAGCGTCTTAAGACCGTCGGTGGCAAAGGTATTAGCAAAGAAATCTACCGGATCTCCGTATACCTTAGGTGCCCTTCCCTCTACGACTAGGCGGAGCTTGGCGGCAAACAGGTCTAGGGACAAATCTCCAGACTGAATCTCGGCCCTTGGCTCACAGGTAGCAAAGATAGATTGCAACATAAGGTCGAGCCAAAAGAACAGTAGTTGAGCTGATGTTCATTGTGCCCGATCCTTCCTGACACCGCTGTAATCCTAATACCTGGACGCTAGCGCTAAGTCTACTGCTGTAGCTCCTCGATAGCCGCCAAAGCTTTGGTCAGGAGTTCATCGTTCACAAGCAAGTGGGCCAGCTCTGCGAGCGCTTTAGCAAGTCGCCTTAGAACTGGCTGCCGTTCTTGGGAATCAGGACATGATGCCATAATTCTGTCATCTTTGCTGATCTTACTCCTTGAAGATTTGAACTATAGATACAGAATATGTTGACTAAGATTATTTTAATAACAAAAACAATTTTAGTTCTACAAGAAGCTGATTGTTGAGAGTCTGTAAAACACATCGTCTATGGCTATTGGGCAATCACAGCCAATCTCTATGAAAAGAACTTGCTGAGTTGAGGGTATCAATAGCCAAGCTGCCGCACTCATTGAAGAGGGGGCCAGTGCTGCTACAGCATTAAAGGAATCGCCTTGGTAAACAGCTCTTGGACTTCGGCCATACATGGAAGCCTGAATTGTCGAGTCAATCAGTGTGTCAGCACTCATGCCACTGGGATTATCTACAATACTCAGCATTTCAAAGAATCTACCTCGTCCGTAGGCTAAGCCCCCACGGGCAATACAGCTGAAACGCTCAAACTCACTCTCACTGATAATCTCGTGGGGGCCGCGAAAGTGAATACCCTCAGGCATCACAGCAACCCGATAGTTCTCTGGGATATCAACCTTGATCCCCAGCTCAGGCACATCTACGGTCTTCCTAATACTTGAGGGTCTTTCTGGGTTATCCTCGCAAATCTCCTGGCCGGGTGCTTGAGCCATTAGCTGAGCCTGAACCCAGCCCTGATGGGTCAACAGTGCGGCCATGCCTAGAAACACACAAGCAGCACGACTGAGTAATATCCTTTGCATAACTTTCCTCACTAACATGAAGCACCAGGCGTACCGCATGGTTCACGCCGGATACTCGGTGCAACAAACAAATCCCGGTCACCGCTCTGTGTAGTCCTATACCAAACTGTCAGCGCCATGCTTTCCTGGCGATCACTTGAGATAAACAGAGCTGTGCAAAAGCGGTTACCGCAAGCCAACTCAGGTAGTCCGGGTATATAGCTATTGGGGAAATTGGGCTGCCAGCCACTAGCTAAAAGAGAATCTCGGTACACCCGATAGTTCGCTAAACCTTCAAGCGGCACCGCTGGCGGCTCTACTTGGGCCGCAGCAGGTAGGGAACCAGCTCCTGAGAGATAAATCCCCACAACAGCAAGTAGAAAGAGCTTACGCATAGGAGCCATCTGAGAAATTAGCTTTGGTGCATCATCTGAGATTATGTCGGCATAGGCTGAGTACAGCTTCTAAAATTAACATTCATTCAAGAATAGATATGCTTGACAGTCGCATTAGACTTTATTCTCTTATCTCTAGGGCTCTAGGCTGACATTTCTGACCATTGCTTGTGCTTGCATTTCAGGTGACTCAAGTCCCGCAGTGATAACGATCAGCTTGCGACCGCTGGGGTCAGTAAACTCAAAGCGACAAAAGCCCTCGCCGGTGCCCGAGCATGAAGTAACCTCCCTATAGCCCTGCTCCCAGAATGTTTGACCATGGCCAGAGCGAAGACTTGGTTCTTGCTGTCGATAGGAGGGGCTTTGGAGCAGAGGTATCCAACCAGCCTCGATCAAGAGTTCACGTGCCTCGTGATAACTCAGGCCAAACACAGTTGGAATTTCAGCTTCACCACGGACTCGTCCATCTGAGGTCTTTTGAGCAAGGGGGGAATGTATAGGGCTACCTAGTGTTTCAGCAGTTGCAGGCAAGAGAAGCATCGCCATAACTACAGACAGTAAAGTGCTTGTAAGGTAAATCATGTGCTCCTAAGTTTATTGCATTGTCTGGCGTGAATTGTGTTTATCTAATTCTAAGTCAATTTGCCTATGGTGATTGCTAGTTATTTTTTTAAGTGTGTGAAACTTACAGACTAGTTGTAAACTCCCCAGTCGCGATCAGGGCTAAGGCTTAAGCAAGCTCAGTCAGCGCAAGAAGTAGTCTATGAACGCCCTTCAAAGTAATCTCGATTCGGGTCGTAATCGGTCGGCATCTTATCCCAGTTCCAATACTTATCAAAGTCACCGGGAAGACCACTATCACGCCCATGCCTTACAGCAAACCCCGTACCTCGCATGAGCCAGCGTAGGGAGGCACCTGTACCACCATGGAATATCACCATCCATACATCTGGGCAAGCTTCACCAATAGCCTGAGCAGCAATAATTTCACCATCAATAACGTCATAAAACTGCCCATCGATATGAGACCAGTAAAGGCTTACATACCCATCATGGGTACGAGCAATACTAAACTCTAAATCGGGACGACCGGGAATATTGACTAAATTAGGTCGATTGGGTGCATTGGCATTGATAGCAGCCTGACACGATGGACTGAGTTCTAAGGAAACAGCATCTAAACCTTCAGGATCTTCCGCTGGTAGCTCTGTTTGTGTTCCACCCGGCAGGATAGCTACACCTGTGAGGTCATCAAAGTAATCCCTGTAGGGATCGTAGTCAGAGGGCATTTCATTCCAGTTCGAGTACTTATCAAAGTCACCAGGCAAGCCACTATTACGATGGTGTTTAAAAGCAAACTCAGTTTGTCTCACATACCAGCGCAATGTACCGCCTGTAGCACCGACATATGTCACAAACCATAGTTCTGGACAAGCTCTGCCAATGGCTTGAGCCGCCGCAGTCTCTGCTTCAGGTAAGTCATAGAACTCACCTGTGATGTGTGACCACGTCACCCCTATCT
Organism: Leptolyngbya sp. DLM2.Bin15; assembly: GCA_007694125.1. Taxonomy (GTDB): domain Bacteria; phylum Cyanobacteriota; class Cyanobacteriia; order RECH01; family RECH01; genus RECH01. Next base: position 610 of record RECH01000101.1, on the reverse strand, counting down.
GCCCGTCATGCTGCCTGGCGACTTCAAAACTCAGGTCAGGTCGATTGGGATCGTTTACGAGACCTGGGAGGCTAGGTTGGTTGGCATCAATAGCTGATTGGCACGATTGACTGAGTTCCAGTGAAACAGTCCCTAGCGCTGAGCCTGATTTAGTGGATGAAAAAGTTGGCTCGACTAAAGCTAGGCTACTGACACTCAAGATAGATATGGCTGCCAAGGCAGTTAATTTGCGGGGCTTATTATGTTGATAAAGCATAAGTTCTGAATGATCTGAATGAATAGCACGATACTGAGTTACGCCTAGCAATCCCCGAAAAACTCACCCCACTCTAAAGCTTTCGGTTCCTCATTTATTTGGCCACAACTAGACGTGACTGCCGTAAATTCTGTGACTTCTGCAAGGTCTAGTGAGATGCCATAGACATCATGTACGCCCGTGATTAGTGACGGCCTGAAACCCACCTGTGATACGTTGCTACAGCTTGTGATGATGAGCTCAGAGATATCTTGCTTAAGCCCTGAAGTATTCCTGATTGCTTCGAAAGTAGGAGATATAAAACCAGAGGTACTGGCAGGCGGATTGGGCAAGAATGAACTTGAAAAGTATGTG
>RECH01000168.1 GCA_007694125.1 Leptolyngbya sp. DLM2.Bin15 | reverse complement strand
CCGACGCCCCCCCCTTCCACCCCGAAGTGATCGGCCAACCGGGTATTCCCACGGCCCTCAATCCCATTGAAGTGGCCATGCAAGAGCTTTGGACAATGGCGACCTCCGCCAGTAACGGCACCCACCCTGGTCAGCCCGTTGGGAACTTGTCGGATCCGGGGCGTGGCAGCGGACGGATTAACCCGGCAAACGGTTAGGCGGATTTAGGGGGCAGCCCCCTAGCCCCCCTAGCTTCCCCTAGCCCCCTGGAGAGACAACCCATGGGCCATGGTCTACCCATCTCCCATGACACCATGCTCCCCCTGGGCGAGGATCTGAACGCAGATCCTCGCCCCTTAGCGTAAAAGGGCTATTTTCGAGGTTTAAAGGGATTTTTGGGATCGCACCCATCGGATATTGCATCGGATGTCGCATCCATAGGTGGACAGCCTCTGCTTCCATAGGGTATCTCACCCCCTATGGAATGTGTTCCACGGCACTCTTGTTGCTTCTCCAAAAGCCCGCAAAGATGAAATCACGGTATACAACGCCGCAGAACAGGTGTTCTGGTTTGGACGATTGATCATCTAAGTGTGGAGTGATGCTATGCGCCGCCATGAGAAAAGCCAGCGAGTGGACATTGATGAGTATTTCCATGGGTTTGAGGATCTCACGGAGCCCTTGGCCACCCAGACGAGTTGGTCCCCTGCCCCCACCTCCCGATCTCCTTCGGTCAAGGCCATCCTGACCGGGAACCCGGTTCCAGCCGCCCCGGTTTTGGCCCCCTACCAGTATCAAAGCTCGATTCTGAGCCAGCCTAAACCCCTCAATCCCTTTGAATTGGAAGCGGCCCATCGCGCCGTTGCCAGCATCAAACATCAGCTTCTCGGATCCTCCGACCCTGGGGTTCAGGCCCAGATCTTCCCTCCCACGCCCACCGTCGCGGTTTCCCAGCCCGGATCCCCCTCCCCGGTGGCTTTGGTCTTGCAAAAGGCCCTGCCCCTCCGGCGATCTTCAGCCTCCCAGGGCAGCCATCGCCTCTGGTGGGGTAGCCTCGTGGCCATTTTGGGCACCACGGTCACGGCCCTGTTGGTCTACGCCTACAGCAGCAACCGTCTCCCTCCCTCCCTCGCCCAGGTACCGCCCCTCAATCGCCTGTCCCTGGTACCGCAGCGCCCCTGGAGCCACCTATCCTTGAGGCTAATGCGCCTGCCCTCGCCCACCCCCGCCGCGATCCTTCGGCCCAATCCCCCGGATGAACCAGGGGCCATCAACCAGGCGATGAAATTTGCCTACACAGCGGCGGAACTCACCCAGTCCGCTACCACAGAGGAAGATTGGCAACAGGTGATTCTCTTTTGGCGACGGGCCATCGACGAGCTAGAGCCCATCCAGGCCAAAAGCCCCTTCTTCGATCAAGCCCAGGAACGCCGACAGACCTACCAAGACAACTTTGACTACGCCCAGGGCGAGCGAGAGATGGCCCCCTTCCGCCTTGCGGTCAACGCCGCCGAAACAGCGTCTGAGATGGCCACCAGCGCCAGGACAACTGAGGACTGGGCCGAGGCGGCGGCCAAATGGCAGGAAGCCCTGAGCCATATGGATGCGGTCTCTCCCCAGAGTTCGCGCTATGGGGTGGCCCAGGCGAAGCGGGCTGAATATGCCACCAAGTTTGCCTACGCCCAAACCCGCTACCTGGTCTCGCAGTCTCGCGGGGCTCTGTAGGTTCGCCCCATTTCGATCTACCGAGGGTCAGTCGATCACAACCGCAAGGTAGAACAGCCCTCTTGGCTGTCTCCGTGGCAGGCAGGATGCCCGCCCTACCGTGGTCTTTTCGATCTACCGAGGGTGAATCACTAGGGTTGATAACTGAGGGCAAAACACTCCGGCGGCGACTTTGGCCCCACCAGTGTCAGCACGCCATAGTCAGTTCTCGCGTAATCCGCATCCTTGTAGTACAACACCACCGCTGACACCTCTGGATTATTCTGTGCAATGGCATCAATACAATGTTGGTCAGTCAAATTCTGCTTCTCCACAAAGGCCAGCTTTGGCCCCGTCGCCAAGTCCGTAAACACCACGGCCCCCGATCCATATTCCACAAAGCCTTGCCAAGCCAGGGCCAGGATGGGCTGGTAATACTGGGTGAGCCGTTGCAACGTCACCGTGGAGATGGCCCTGGGGCTGGGCTGGGCATGTTGCAGAATCACCGCATTGGAGGCTGACCCCTGCCGTGCCTCATTTGATAGGGACTCCTGACGACGCAAATGCCCGTATAGCGGCTTATCCTCTGGCACCCACTCTAGGAGATCCCCCGGTTGACAGTTCAAAACCTCGCAGATGCCCGCCAACCGCTGGGGTGTGAGACGCGGCATATCCTCGGCCTTACGCAATCGGTAGACAGAGTTTTCCGTGATATCCAGGGCGGTCGCCAGATCCTTATTCCGAATACGCCGCCTAGACATCACCTCATGCAACTTCCATCGGATAGGCATGACTCTCAGGAATGGAACCGTAGATAGTCTTACCATAAAAACATGCTCTACGCCTCACGACGATTTATAGTCGCTAGGTGTTGACTTTTATCTACGCCTAACGTAGAGTTGAATCAGGTTGGGAGCCATAGCCCCGCTCCACGTTCCCCGCCCCCGCAATGACCGACACATCCCAGGCAGGTATTGACCATGAAAAACCGTGAACTCGCCCCATGCCCTCAGCCTCGCAAGTCCAACGTCATTCCCCTCCCCATGGCCAAGGGCGAGGGCCTATCCATGGGAACGCGCTTCTTCCAAGCCGGACATTGGTGGGAAATTGACGGCCATATCCATGGACGAGCCACCAGCTATTACAAATGCAAGCCCGTATGTGGGGTGGAAAGCCGCTTCTACACCGAATCTGAAATTCGACAAGCCCTTAACGAACAATTAGCCGCCATGAACATGAACCACAGCGCCCAAGAGGATGGTCGAGGTACAGGCCGATTCACCGCAGATCTGCACCACGACCCCTGCACCCCACGCCCGTCCACCGTCGCCAGACGTCGATTCAGCCCCAGCGCCCCCAGCCAGACCACTGGCAAACCAGACACCCTCAAAATCCTGCTGGTGGGCACCCGCGATACCGTCAAACGGGCGATTTCCTCGTTCCATTCCATGGGCTATGCCAACACGGCGGACTGGAGCCCCTTCCAAGTCCGCCCGAATAGCAAAGAAGTTCTGAGTATTTTGGTGCAGAAAATCTGAGGGGCCTCGATGCCCCCCTGCCGCCTAACACCGAGCTGAAGCGGATGAGCTGGCTGAGTCAACGCAGCCCTCATGACCTCAGTCTCCTGGGGTAAAACGCCCCCTATCACCCCTGTCCATTCTGGTTTCAAGAGACTACTGGGAACGGTTATGCGAAAGAATCCGGCTGCTGTCACCTTTGCGTTGTTGATCAACTACAGCTTTGAACTCGGCGAAGCCAACCTGGTTGATCTAATTTATTCCTGGCTCAATGCCTACCCTGGAAAATGGGTGATTACGGCCACGGTAGAAGCCATTTATCAGGGTCGGTATAAGGTCAATTCCGTATCTAGAATCTTAGAATTCTGGAGCCTCAAAGGCTATCCCGTGCATCACTTCGACTACGACTTTGCCGATGTTGTCTGTAAGAAACTCATGGAATTAGAGATGAGCGAAACCACCCTTTCCACCTTTCAAGGAGCCGTACCCATGGGCAAGAATAAGACTGGAGTAACGGAAGTCACGGTGATTCCCACCGCCGCATCCCTACCATCTAAACCACTACAACTGAACCCTGCTGAAACAACCGCCGCCAATAGCGCCAACGCCAAGATTGACCAGTGTGAGCGATTAGTGGTTCACCTATCCGCCTAGGATATTCCACTGACGATACCGTTTTGATGTCTTGGTTTCATCTATGTCATTTCCCCTTGCACGAATCACGTCATTTTCTCCCCCTACTACCCGTGAACCAAACCATGAATTTCTATGCCGCCGATTTGAATTCCCCCAGCCCATACCCGTCCAACTCCTACCCATCTAGCCCCTTCACCGCTGCCGCCTATCCGCAATTCCTAGACCCTAATCTGGCTCGACCCCGCAGTCCGTCCCCGGCTTCAGAAAGCTACATCCATGCCTCAGAGGTTGTCATCCTAGAGCCTCAATCCTTCTCAGAAATTCCATCCGCTGTCCACATTCTTCGCAGTAACCAGGTCGTCGTACTCAACCTTGCCAACATGGCCAATGAAGAGGCCCAAAGATCGGTCGATTTCATCGCAGGTGGAGCCTATATGTGCCAGGGTTCCCTAGAAAAAATCGATATTAATATCTTCTTGCTGACACCTCAAAGTACCAACATTAGAGTCGAAGGCAATGCGGATCAGACCAAGGCAACCTCTCCCCAGGCAACCGCCAAGGTCAGCACCTACCCAGAGGTTTCAATCAATCCTCCCAATTATTTCATCAGCCCCCGCGCCTCGTAATTCTTCCAGTCTTTTATCGCATGTCTGCCATGATTACCTCCGGTACGATTCAGGGCATCTCATTGATTATCTTTAAGTCGCTTTGGGAGACTAAGGATGAAGCCTATAAGTTGCTGAGTCAACGGCTCAGTCATGCCATCTTCTATGCCTCGGAGGGATATAAGGATAATTTCATCCTCAGGCATGGGTTTATTCGACAAGAGGAGTTTAGACCGTCGGTATCCCTGGAGGATATCTATGTCAATCCCCATTTTATTGATCATGCTGGGGGCGTTAGACGGGCTAGAAAAACGATGCTACCCCACGAAGAGATCGACTATCTCGCTAGCCTTAACTTGGTCTGCGATGGTTTTGATCTAAGTAATAAATACTCCCATTTGATCGTCAAAGGGGAGCAGGGCATTGGCAAAACAACCTTCCTGAAAAAGATTGGCTTAGCGGCCCTAGGTAGTGAAGGAAAGTCCAGGGTCACCAAGCGCTACATTCCGGTCTTCATTCAAATCTCCAAGCAGATTAAGGAAAATCTGGATCTCAAGGCCATGATCACCCAGGAATTCAAATCCTGTGGTTTCCCGGAACATGAGGAATTTGTTGAGTCAGCCTTGAAAAAAGGCAAGCTTCTGATTCTCATCGATGAATTAGATGCCGTTCCCCTGGATAGGCAAGATAATTTTTTGCTAAAAATCAAGGATTTTTCCGATAGGTATAGTCTGAATCGCTTTATCATTACCTGTCGCCCCTTTAAAAAGACACGCTCCCTCAGTCGTTTCCATGAAACCCTAATCCTAGGCTTTGATAGCCAAAAAGCCCAGCAGTATATTCATCGGTCTCTGGCCAGTGAAGTCTCTACCGCTGAAGAGGAGGAGAGGATTTTAAGGCATCTTACCGTTGAGAGCAAAGCCACTAGACATATCATTCATAACCCCTTTAGTTTAAGCATTGCCCTGTCTTTGTATCAGCGCAGTGAACATCGGATCTTAGGTCAGACTTTCCTATACGACAAGATTCTCTCTAAACTCATTGTTGTTGATTCATCCGCAGAATTTATTAACGGTGGTACAGAAAGCATTGAAAGCTGTTTTAATCTAAGACTCAAAATTTTAGCCGAAATCGCTTACATCTGCCTTCAAAGTGGTAGACATAGATTTCACAAAATGGAGATCTATCGATTATACTCCTCTGCACTTGAGAAGCACTCTATCCGGCAAAGATTTCCCAGTATCCATCACTTCAAGGAGGAGAGGTTATTTGATTTTATAGAAATGTCTGACAATGATCTATTTCAGTTTAAGAATCCGATGATTCAGAAGTTGTTAGTCGCCTACTACCTCATGGATAGCCTCAAGATTCAGCACGAGGTGATCCAAAAGTATTTCAACGACTCTGACTGGAAAGATGTGTTTATATTTTTGTCAGGCATACAGGGAAGTGATCATTTAATTAAGGCCGTACAACCGCAATTGAGTCGCTATCTCTGTACCGAAAGACTGTCCTCCTTTGTGAGATTAACGGTACATCTTTCTGAAAAGGTCAGGCTATCTCGCAATGCGGCGGTTAATCGTTGCTACGTAGCCTTTATGATTTTCGATGTCATTTTTCTATTTGGCCATCGCCAAAATAAACAGCAAATGCTGTCTAAGATCATGCGTAAAATCCGGAAAACAATTGATGTTTTAGATCCTGATTCTGGCTTTTTCTTTTCTTCCAAGTCTTCCCTAGATAACAGCCCTAAACTTGGTAGAAAGTATTTAATTGATCCTAAAATACTGCGAGGATTATCCCTAGAAAAACTTTTTGATTTGGCGCTGGCCTTGGCTCAAAAAACTGAGAAGCATGGCTTGATTGAATCCCAGGAATCTAAAATCCTGTTCTCAACTATCACGCAGTTAAAGAAGCAGTTGAAGAGTAAACCGATGTCGTTTTATCACCGAAAAGTCTGTGAGATTAATCTTTATAGACTGTGGTTAAAAGCATTAAAAATAGAGGATCAAGATTTAGACTTCACCGTTGATGAGCTGCAATCTGTTTTTCTGTACTATCAAAGTATTTGCTTAATATTCTGCTGTATGAAAGAAGCCTTCTATATCTCTGGGCGAGTATCTAAGGAGATGGGTGAGGTGATTTTTAGCCCCCAGTCCCTAACGGAATGTCAGCCCATGTCCTCTAATTAGTCCTATTGCCCCAAGACTGGCGTTGGTTAACTACTATCAAGGAGCCCTTCCCAATGATTGACGATAATTTGATTCAATTGAGCTTTGAGCAGCTTGAGGAGATTCAGTCTCGCATTAGTCAAGTTATTTCAGAGAAGCGATCCGCTCGTATTTCCGATGCGATTAAGGATGTCCTAAACCTGTTGAATACACATTATGCCGATGTCAGTCTATGGGAATTTTTGAATGAACTCGCGGATGCCTATCAGGGCCATGACCTGACCTCCTCCTCCGTCGCCGTGGCGCTAGGGGAGCAGACGATGGCAGGGCATGATCTGGGTGCGGATCCCCCCCCCCATCCCTGGCTGGCAACCGATTCAGGCTCCTCCCCCCTGGATCCCCACGCCGCCCCCCTGGCACATCACCCCCCGGAGAAATTCCCTGAACCGGGCTTAGATGATCCACTGGAGGAAAGCCCTGCCCCCCACCATTCTCCGCTGGAGCCAGGAGAGGACTGTCCTGTGCTACTGGATCCAGGGATTTTTTACGAGCGATTAAGGGTGATTAGAAATGAAGTGTTGCAACATGAAGAGGCTCGTTTGATCTGGTTGACCAATGATGGGAGTCAAAAAACCTCTAAAGTTTCAGGTAGGGCTCTCGCTGAGTTATTGCAAGAAACGATTAAAAAGCTAGAGCGACTCTGTGAGACCGATGCTGAAACTGGGATGAAGGTTTCAGATCTAAACCGAGAGGTTTTAAGGATCAGTGAATGGAGTGAACTTCACCTAGGCGTTTCTCTGAGAAAAGGAACACTCACGGTGATTACTCCCTTTGCTGCTAGGGATTTACCCGTCAAGGGATATTCACCCATGCTCACCATTGCCGACATGCAGCAGCAAGCTAGTAAAGGAGATCTCCATATTCCCTTTTCCCCATCGCGATAGATCAGCCCCTGAAACCCTAGAACATTGAATCCCTAAAAACTCCTCTTCCGGTTATCCCTAGAAGAGGAGTTTTGTTGTCCGGTTTCGGTGGGGCAAAGAAAAACCCAACCATCGCCGAGGATCTAGGGCTGGTTGGGTTTCACTTGTGGATGGATTCAATGGTGACCCCGTGGGTGACTTAAATTTTTAAGACGTCCACATGGCGAGAGATCAAAAACTGTAGGGCGATCTGCTGAGTTGCGGCTTCCGAGTGATACTTATCCGCCCAGTCCCTCACCAGTTGATCCAGTTCTTGAAATGCAGCATCCTTTTGTTCAGGCAGAACCCCTAAGGTTTCAATACCTCGCATGACCTCAGGATCTTCATCAACCCAGGCATACATTCCCTCAAAGTAGCGGGTTAAGTCTTGAATCATCGTATGGATCCGAGCTTGCCGATCACGGGGGGAATAGTCTGTCTTAGCCAAAATATAGGCGGACAGCTTTGGGTTGAGCTTAATTTCCTGAACCGTTCCCGATTCTAGCAGGCGAAACTTGGCATGTTCGGCTAGGGCATCACTAAAGACTGTTCGTTTTTCTAGGGGCAATGAATCTTGGGACTTCCCATGTAATTCCTCAATCAGAGAGTACATTTGATCTTCTCGAATCGCTAAGCATTTGGGAAGATTGGCGGCAATACTGGCCTCGACAATCAGCCGCTCGCTGGCGGTCAAGTTGAAGAGTTTCAGCCTGGACTCATCCCCTTGCATGGGGAACTTCTCTAACCAGATATAGGAAAAGCCAATGAGGTAGGACGGTTCGATACTGCCTAGCAAATGCAAGGGTTCTCCCCGCTGGACGAGATCTTCAAACTCGCCAACGATTTCCTTAACCCGGCGAGGCTCCACATGGTGAAGAAACCCCGTCCTCCGCAGATTTTTACCTTCTTCCAGGTAGGTTAGATACACTGCAAACTTAGCAGCCACAGAAACAGCATCAATGACACTGCCATAGCGATGCCCTAGATTTTTGATTAAGTTTACTACCAGCAAAATCAACAAAAGGTCAATATCGCTTGCCTTCATCGCCCTTGCAAGCTGATGATGATTGATTCTCACTCCTACCATGACCCAAACGAACTCCACGACACATAGATGCACCTGACGAGGCTTCTAATAAAATAACTTTTTCGCTTGCGGTAGTCAACCATTTAGAGTTTATTTCTGTAAATTTGAATAGGTCGCCAACTAGAAA
>RECH01000102.1 GCA_007694125.1 Leptolyngbya sp. DLM2.Bin15 | reverse complement strand
GAGCGAAGCCGAAGGGAGAACCCTCTCCCGCTCCCTGAGCGAAGCCGAAGGGAGACGCTCTGCCGGCATTGCCGACCTGCGCTTTGGCCCCTTGCCCGGCACCCAGCTAGAAATAGATGCGATCGCCCCTCTGCTCAACAACCCCGTTATCCTCACCGAAACCGACGCCACCGAAGCCGCACTGAAGCAAGTCCAAGGGCCCAGCATCCTCCACATCGCCACCCACGGCTTTTTCCTCGAAGATGTCGAGGCCGTGCCCCCTGCCGACGACACCCGCTCCGCCACCATCATCCCCACCTTCACCGGTGATGGCTCAGCCCTACGTCCACCAGTTGTAAGCCGCGAAAATCCCCTTCTCCGCTCTGGTCTGGCCTTCGCCGGGTTCAACACCAGAGCAAGCGCCGGGGAAGACGGCGTACTCACGGCCCTAGAAGCCGCCGGGCTACGCCTACGGGGCACTCGCCTTGTGGTGATGAGTGCCTGTGAAACGGGCGTGGGGTCGGTGGCTACAGGGGAAGGCGTGTATGGCCTGCGGCGCGCCCTTGTGATGGCGGGAGCGGAAAGTCAGCTCATGAGCTTGTGGAAAGTTGATGACTACGCCACTGCTGAGCTCATGCAGCTCTACTACGAGCGCATCCTCAGCGGTGAAGATCGCAGTGAGTCCCTACGACAGGTGCAGCTAGACCTCCTGGCCGCTCCGGCCTACGCCCATCCCTACTACTGGTCTTCCTTCCTGTTCTCCGGCGACTGGCGTCCCCTAGATGGCGCTTCAGAGCAGCCTGCGCAACTCTAATCCTATGGATTCATCTAGCATCATCATCTAGCCCTCACGTTTGTTATTCACCCTTATTCTTACTGACATCCCATGACTAGAATCAAACGTCGTCACTTTCTCCAAGCCGCTGGCTCCACCCTGGCCGCCATGGGTCTCAGCCAACTGGATTTTCTGACCCAAGCCAACCAGTATGGCCGAGTCTTGGCCCAGGGAACGCCCCGCAAGCTGGCCTTACTTGTGGGCATTAATAACTACACCACAGCGAATCCGCTACAGGGCTGTTTGACCGATGTTGAACTGCAGCGAGAACTGCTGATTCATCGGTTTGGCTTCAATCCCAGCGATATCGTATCTGTATGGGATAATGCCAGCACCAACGACCTCAAACCCAGCCGCGAGAATATTCTACGAGTGTTTCAGGAGCACCTGATCGACCAGGCTAAAGATGGAGACGTGGTGGTGTTTCACTTTTCGGGCCACGGATCGCGGGTTGCCGACTTTAGTTCCCTAGATACAGACGAATGCCGCCAAAACGACGATTGTCACCTCAACGGCACCCTGGTGCCCAACGACCCGGTAACGCAGAGCAGCGATGGAGAAACGTCGGTAGTGGCGGATATTATGGGGCGATCGCTCTTTTTGCTCACCCATGCCATCCAGACCAACAACGTCACGATGGTGTTAGATAGCTGCTATTCCGGCGCAGGCACCAGGGGCAACACCATTGTGCGAGCCATTCCCCGACTCACGCATAGGTCAGCCGAGATCAGCGCAGCGGAACTTGAACTGCAGCAACAGTTCCTGAGCCGGGCCCGCATCAGCCTTGAGGACTTTGAAGACCTCCGTCAGCGCGGCATTGCCAACGGTATGGCCATCGGTTCCGCCCGCCGCGAACAGCTCGCCCTCGACTATTCCTTTGATGGATTCCATGCCGGTGCCTTTACTTACCTCCTCACCCGCTACCTATGGCAGCTTTCCCGCAGCGAAACCGCCGAAACCACCTTTGTCAACCTAGCCCGCAGCACCCGCGCCCTAGCCAATCGCCATCCCCAAGAACCAATCATTGAATTTAAGCCCGGCTCTGCCAACCAAGCCCAGCCACTCTATTTCATGAACCCCAGCAGCCCCACCGCTGAAGCCGTAATTACCGATATTACTGGCTCCCAAATCGCCTTTTGGCTGGGGGGCGTCTCCGTGCAAAACATCACCGCCCTCAACACGGTCTTCACCGTTTTGGGAGCCGATGGTCAAGTCGTGACCCGTGCTGATGGCACCCCCATTGAAATTCAGCAGAACGGTCGTTCTGGTCTTGAAGGCATCAGCACCGTGGTCGAAGCGGGCGATCGCTCACGGCTAGAAGAAGGCCAACTCCTGCGAGAACGAGTCGTAGGCATTCCCGCCAACCCAGTTCTGCGCATCGGGCTAGACGACTCCCTCGGAGCGGACATGGAATCAGCCCGCACAGCCTTAGAAACAGCCCTGATGGCGGGCAACGTCAACCGCATTGAAGTCCTCCCCGTTGACCCAACAGGCTCCACCGCCCTCGATTACATTTTGGGCCGCATGACCGACGCCTATGCCGAGCAGCTCCGCGACGCCGGCGAAACCAATCTGCCGCCCCTAGGTAGCGTCGGCTTATTTACGCCATCGTTATCCCCCTTAACTCATTTATTTGGTCGGGTCAATGAACCCGGTGCCGCTGCCGTCAACCGCCTGCGTTCCCAGTTTCGGCTGTTGTTGGTGAGCCAAGTGCTAGACGGCATTGCCAGCACCCATTCCGATTTGAAGATTAGCGGTGAAGTCTTTGCCGCCAGCGGCGTGGGTACGCCCGTCCCCATCTCCACTCGTTCTGGATTAGGCAACACCAATCCTAGGGTAACCACGACACCCGTCCCGTTTCGGGCAGGCGAAAATATCTCGATTCGCCTCGACAACCAAGAAGAGAGGGATATGTACTTAAGCTGCCTCGCTATTGACAGTGTAGGCAACCTGATCACCCTATATCCTGCCGACTGGGAAGCTCCTGAGGAGGCCGCCCGCATTGATCGAAATAACAGTCTGACGGTACCTCGCCCTCAGGATGATGTGCAGTTTGCCGTCAGCGGCTCTGGGCATATTCAACTGTTGACACTAGTCAGTACCTCTCCCTTGCGTAACGTATTGCGCGGGCTGGAAGCCATGGCCCGCAGTCGCGGCGTTCAGCGTAGCTTTATCCAGCTTGAAGACGATGAACCTCTGACGGTGATTGAAGGGTTGCTAGGAGACATCGATAGTTTATCTAGAGAGCGAGGGGGGGGAGATGCGACGATTGGGGTGGTGACAAGTAGTACTCAACGGGCTGTGGACACAGATGTCTTGGCTGCATTTTCAACCATGATCGAAATCCGTGAGTAACTTACTGGATTGACAGTCTGATCATGGGGGCGATCGCTCTTTCCGATTCATACAGTGGGGACGGGCGATCGCCTAGGGTGGGTGTTGAAAAAAAATATTGGACTTGACAGTCAAGATTACTTGTGCTTTGATTTGGGTATGCAGACGAATACCGATGTCTAGATGTTCGTCTCATGCGCACTATCTCCATTCCTCAGATTGATGCATGTCCAGCACTCTGGCTCAGCGGTTATCTGAGATTGGGAGATCCATATCAGATAGTCACTGGTTCAGTATGCTAGACATGCGCCAGTGTGAGGCTTGAAGATGGTGTGCTTGAGACGTTTATCAGTAGACGAAGAAAGTCCTAGTCCCTTTTGAGTAAGGGTCTGGTCGCTCACCCTTGGTATTCCTATGCTACCTAATGTTTAGCAAAGGAATGTCTTTCATGACTTCTAAGCAAAGAAGAGCTAAGAAAGCCCGGCTGCTCAAAGAATTCGGTTCATCCTGTTGGTGGTGTAGACGTTGTTTTCCCGCCAAACAATTAACGCTTGATCATCTAAAACCAAAAAGTCTAGGTGGTTCAAATTCCTTAGAGAATCTACGGCTGTCTTGTTCTCCCTGCAATCATTCCCGGGGGAATAGCCTTTATCCACCCCAAAGCCTGTTCACATCCAAGTAAACTGTAAGGTTCTAGGTAGGAAAATGCATAAGCTTTTGATGTTTAACGACGAAAAACTTCTACGTCAGGCGCTCACCCATCGCTCATATGTGAATGAGAATCCTAATGAAGACAAAGATAATGAACGTCTAGAATTTCTCGGTGATGCCATTCTCAACTTTATCAGCGGTGAGTATCTCTACCAGGTTCATCCTGAGATGGGAGAAGATGAGATGACCCGGCGAAGGTCAGCCCTAGTTGACGAAAAACAGCTTGCTAGATTTGCTGTTGAAATCGGCTTAGATTTTAGAATGCGATTAGGGCAGGGCGCAATTCGTGATGGCGGTTACCAAAATTCCAATCTCCTAAGCAGTACGTTTGAGGCAGTGGTTGGCGCTTATTATCTGGATCATCAGCGAGATATTGAGGTACTGCGGTCACTCGTAGAAGAACTTTTTACGTCTGTACCCAAAGAGATGATGACCATTCGTTCGACGATAGACTCCAAAAATAAGCTTCAGGAGTTTGTGCAAAAAAATGGGGTGAGTACACCACCCAGCTATGTTACAGAAAAATTAGGCGGTGCTGATCATGCTCCCGAATTTGTCTCTCAAGCTTATGTCGAAGGCAAGCTTTATGGTACAGGCAAAGGTCGTAGTAAAAAAGATGCTGAGAAAAAGGCTGCTGAAGATGCTCTAGCCAAATTAAGAAAGCGAGGACTGCTTGATTGAAGCGATCGCTGCCGTTGTTGGTATAGCCGATTAGCTAATATCTTTAAACGGGCCCCTACCCTGCGGGTACTGGGATTGGGATAGACCATCTTTTGTCTGAAGTAGGGTAGGGGCTGAGAAAGGCCTCATTAGGTTGTGATGATGCTAGCGTTGTATCAAACGTGTGGCACAGCATCATGTCTGTAGCAAAGCACGACATACACGACGAGCCGCCGCAGGACACCCTGGGGCAAAAATACCGGTGAGAATTACGATTGTTCAGATCAAATGTGTCCACACGCTGATTTTCTGGATGCTCAGCTTATGTGTACTTTATGCACTGTTCAGCGGCATATCTGGTCAGATCACGCGATGGACGTGGGTTGCCGTAGGTTTGGTGCTGCTTGAAAGTGTTGTGCTCATGGCGGCAGGCTGGACATGCCCATTGACGTTGCTTGCTGAACGCCTAGGAGCTGAGCGAGGATCTGTCGCAGACATCTTTTTACCCAAGTGGTTTGCAGATAGGATCTTTCCAGTATGTGGCACGATGTTTGGGATTGCGATCGCTGCTCTTGCACTGCGGATCCTGCTCGGATAAGCTGCCCCAGAATGCTATCCCGATCTCCTTCGCACTAAGAAACCCAAGGTTCTGCAACGGCAAACCTAATGCCACAACTCGCGCCAGCAACGAGAATCGCCTTAAACGACATCCAGGTTCTATTGAGCTGAGGTTTTCTTGGGAATAGAAAGCAAGATCAAGGCTGTAAGTTCTAGAAGCAAGGCAGCGATCGCAGTTGACGTTAACGTTAGTAACCAACCATCTGCCTCACCCAACAATCCGGCTACACTACTTAAGTAAGCAGAAACGATATCCGTAACATCAATGACGATACAGCCAGCCAGTAGGAGCTTGATAGCTGCTTGATCGGCTAGTATAACCAACCCAGAAACTACCATATCTCTAATTGCCCAAGCTCGAATTGCATAGGGCATCTGGGGATTGTCAGACAGCGAAATTCCAACTTCTTCCATGAACCAAGGCGGATTGGCATAGCCGAAAGCGCTGAGGCTAAACCGAATGATGCACATCAGTCCGATCAGCAAAGCAATGTACCAGAGTTGATCCCTCATCCTTACTCCCTTGAATGCGTTAACGTAACCCCAAACTTGGTCACCCCTGGGAACTCAAGGTTGAACTGCTCCGAGAAGTAATCAGCATAGAACGTTTGGTAGGGCTTGAACCCCACCGATTCATAGGTATAACGGGCGCGATCATTGCCATTGATCACCATGATTCCGGCGTGGGAGTGTCCCTGGGATCGTCCCGCCTCCAGCATCGCCTTCAGCAAAACTTTCCCCAACCCCCGTCCCCGTGCTTCCGGTAAAACAGCTACATTCTCGATGATCCAAGGCGCTTGCGGGGTGAGGAAAAAGGGTTTCATGTCCCCGCCAAACAGCCCTAGGTAGCGATCGCGAAAATCAGAAGTCGTGGCGTTTGACCAGTCTAGTTCCTGAGCGATCGCCTCCAACCGAGACAACTGCAGCGGACAGTAGTCTTCTGGGTTAGGGACATACCCCGCAGCCGCTGCCACAGGCCTGCCCTGCTCCTCCAAAACAATAAAGTCACTGACATTACCCCAGTTCGAGGCCTCTGCCCGCAGTTCCGCCTCAATGAATTCTAGGGCTGTAGTGCCCGTACCCTCCAGTAGATCTTCCCAAAAACAGTGGTCGAGGGGCGGCAGCGAAGCCTCATATTCAATCTGAACCAGAAAGGGAATATCAGCGCCTGTAGCCTTTCGAGTTGTCAACAACATAGACATAGCTCCCCGTTGAGGTCACCCCCACAAAAGATACAATCTGTATGTATCCCAAAATAGAGCACCTTTTCGGCTCTGTCAAGATACATACTGTCTGAATGTATTTGAGCGATCGCCATGTCTCCCAAGCTGACCAAAGCCGAGCAAACTCGCCGCACCCGCCGTGCCATTCTGGATCGGGCGCGGCATCTATTTGCCACCCAGGGCTATGCCGCCACCGGCACCGAAGAAATTATCAGAGGACTAGGGATTACCCGAGGGGCGTTATATCACCAGTTCAGCGACAAACTCGGGGTATTTCAAGCCGTGGTAGTAGAAGCCTACGGCGAAATCACCGCCCACATCCGCACCCGCGTCGAGCCGCTGGATACCAACTGGGAGCAGCTCATGGTCGGCTGCCAGGCCTTTTTGGAGGTGGCTCAACAGGAGGAGTTGCGACGGCTAGTGTTTATTGAAGCGCCCGCTGTTTTAGCGGCAGATACCCTGGTAGAAATCGATCAGGGTGGGTTTGGCTTGCTGCAAGAGTCGATTCATATTGCAGTGGCTGAGGGAAAACTCAAGGTGGTGGATGCTGAAGGCTTTACCCATTTGGTGAATGGAGCGCTGAACGAACTAGCTGCCTGGGTGGCCCAATCTGATGATCCACAACGACTGAAAACCGCCCAGCAACTGATCGAAGCATTGCTGAGCCGACATCAGACTGAAGACTGAGTAGTCGAAAATATTCATCGTCACCTTGCCTCTATCAACACTCAAGTCTGCTATGTCCTAATCAACATCGGGTAGCTGAAAGCATTGACGATGCATCAGACATTGACAACCTTCATAAACCCGCATAGACAAGTTTTTCCTGTATGGACACAGCTTCTAGCCGTCAGCGTAGAGAGCTTTGTCAGTCAACCAGTGCTTACATCGACCCTATCCACATTAAACCAATCGCTCTAGAAGCGTCAGGATCTGATGGAGCTCTTGCCGCATCGATCGCATCTCTTGCTCAATGCCATCCAAGCGCTGGCTTAGAGCATCTTGAGTCTCTTGCGGGGGAGGGCTAACGTGGGGTAGCGGTGTAGATGGGGAATGCTGGGCATTTAGCTTATCGACCAGGGTCGTCCAGCTTGTAGCCTTAACGCCCAACTGGGTCTTGGCTTCTTTGAAGCTGGAAAACCGTTCTTTCAGCACCTCCACTGTATAGGGTGTCGCTGACGCTGCTTGGGCCGCTCGATCAAGATCATCTTCAACCATCACAACCACCTCATCGATTAAGCGATCGTGGTTTTGGGCCATCTGGGCCGCAGCGCCTAAAATTCGAGACGTGGCCTTGATTTGGATCGCTTTTTCCTGACGAAGCTGATTGGCAACCTCACGCATGCGATCGCCCAGGGTGGGTTTTCGAGGAACCAGATCAGAGCCTGTATCATCGCTCATAGCCATGCCTTCCTACTCCGCAATGATCTCTTGAATGGCCTGCCAAATGCGCTTGAACTTTTGCACTAAGCCAATGGGAGTGTCATCTGTACCATCTTGCACCGAGTTGACCAAGCTCTGAATTCGATCCATGCGATGGGCCAGGTCTTCCATATTCCCGATCGCCGTATCCTCACGGGATAGAGAATCGTGCAGCAAGGCTGTCATTTCGCCAATTTCTTGCTTCAGACGCTCATTTTCGCGCTTGCGGCGCGTTTCCCAACCCTTAATGCCAGCCTTAGAGCGGCGTTCAAAGGTCAACTGGGTTTGGGCTTCATTGTAAAGCGTTAGGTATTGATCGCGTTCAGACTGCACCGTTTCCAGTTGAATGACCAGCTCCTGACTGCGTGCCTTTTCTTGATCATAAAGGGCAAGATAAGACGTCACTTGGGTTTGGGCCTCTTGATATAGCGTTATTGTAGACTGGTATTTCTGCTGAACGTCTTGATAACGAGTCAGCGTAGATTGATGATTCGTCTTTTCATCTTGGTAGAGCGTTAGGGTTGTTTGATACTGCTCTTGCTCTTTGAGATAGAGTTGATGGGCTTGCTCTGCCTGCTGTTCCGTTTGCTGTACCTTCTGCTCTAGTTCTTGCTTCTGGGCGCGCAGGGTCATCAAAAGCTGTTTTGATTCATGGGCAGAAAGCGGTTCTGACGGTCGTGATTTCGGATATTGAACAGAGTGGTCATAGGAGCTATCCCGCCGATCCCCGCGTCGCATTCCAGACATTGTCAGACCTCATCAACAAAACAACTGTACTGATCCTAGCGATCGCTCTTACGCAGCAAACCGTGGCAGAAGAGCGCCTGGCTATAGGGTTCCCAAAATCTGGACTGCACTATCTAACCTGAACTATCTCAATGGAACATGATCTCTAGGCTAGCTGGAGAGCGATCGCCCTTGGATGAACCTATGTGAGGAAAGTCTTAAGTTGTTAATCTGAAGTTGTTAATCTGATCCCCAAGGATGTGACGCGGCCATCTATGGTTTGAGAGATTAGATATGATATGCCTAGCGAAATTAAAAGCAAAATCAGGATAGATAGTCGCTCTAGGCAAGTATGAAGGCGATCG
>RECH01000104.1 GCA_007694125.1 Leptolyngbya sp. DLM2.Bin15 | reverse complement strand
CCTCACTGCAGCGGCTGGAGGCGCTGGTGCAAGATAACCCACAACAAGTGGATCGGCTGGACTATATTCAGGAGCTGATTGCCGAAAACTTAGACATCTTTGAACGTAAGATGATTCTCCAGCGCAATTTAACTCGCATTCAAGGGCGGACGGATGTTCTTGTGCCCGCGGCTTCGCTCTATGACTGGCTAGAAGAAGGACGCGCCACCATGGATGAAGCCCGTCTTGCCATCGATCGCTTTGCCCAGACAGAAGAGGAACTGCTGATGGAACGTAGTCAGCACCAAGACCTTTACCGTCAAATCACTTGGATCGTCCTTTGTATTTCAGGTGTGTTGGGAACTCTGGGAGCGTTGGTGGCCGTGCATCTGTTTGCTCATTTGGAGCAGGAACTAGCCGATCGTGAATATCATCTGCGAGAAACCAATCAACGCCTAGAAACCGCCTGCGACCAACTACAGCGCTTTACGGCCAATGCATCCCACGAACTACGGGCACCCCTAGCAGCCGTACTTAGCAATGCTCAGGTTGGGCTCATGGTTCTTGATGAGCCAGAGGAAGAGGCGATCGCCCTTCGAGGGAAGCTTGAAAAAATTGTGACCCTCACAAAACACATGAGCACCTTGGTGGGAGATCTCCTATTTCTTGCCCGCCACAGTGGCCTACTCTCTGACGATGCCCTCAAGCCGGTTTGCCTAAATGACCTGCTCAACCATCTACTTCAGGACTGGATACCTCAAGCCAAAGCCGCTCAGCTACAGTTAACGGGTCATATTCCCCAGGATCATCTATCTATTCAAGCTGATGCCAACTTGCTCAGGCAAGCGATCGCCAACCTGATGAGTAATGCCTGTCGCTATACATCGGCCGGCGGATCTATTCAACTTAGCGTCTGTGCTACGTCTACACAGGTGTCCATTCAGGTATCAGATACGGGAATGGGCATCCCATCTACAGCCTTGCCCCACATTTTTGAGCGATTTTATCGTGTGGATACCAAGCGCTCAAAAACATCGGGGGGATTTGGGCTGGGGTTAGCGATCGCTCAGCAAATTATTTATGCTCATCACGGCACCCTTGATGTCACAAGCCATCTCGGACAAGGCTCAGTCTTTACCATGACACTGCCATTATCGATAACGCCATCAGAGGCTGTCATAGTTGTGTCATAGTTTGTTGCTACATTCAGCCATATCACAGCCAGATTCGGAATGATATAGCAGTTGTCATAAAGGTTAGGACACGATCAATTGTTATGGCGGAACCAGGAGCTTAAGCTCTTCTCCTGACAGATATGACTACAGCTATATCTCTCTGGTTCGGTGTCTTCATGATGTCCTTCTATAGCAGCCATGAAACTACTCGTAACCACATTACTCACGCCAATCTTACTAGGCATTGTAGTTCCCCTAGTACGCGCTCAACTTCCGGTGGAGGATCGGCAGCTATCTCCTGTCCTGCAAGCTCAAACCCCCATTGGTGAACTCCAGCGCACGCCCAATACCACAATCTCTGGAAGCATTCGTAGCGTTGTCGGCAATGAGTTCATCTTGGATGACGGTACCGGACAAATCATTGTCGATGCTGGCCCGCGCTGGTATCATCAACTTGATCTCAGAGTTGGAGAGCGCGTGACCGTTGTCGGTGAATACGATGACTATGACTTTGACGCCTATCAAATTACTCGTAGTTCCGGTGACGTAATTCGGATCCGTGAAGCCGATGGCCCCCCACCTTGGGCAGGTGGGCCGCAGCGGAGAAATCGCTTCTAGACGTCAGCAGATGAACAACGCAGACCTAAGATCTTAGCCCAACATGTGAGTTCAATCCGCTCAAGGTGGGGAATACGCCCGTCGAACACATGTTCAGTAGGTTCCATGCATATGAGTCCCCACCCTCCAACGCATCAAGACAGTCTCCCCCCTAGCTCTATGTGCAGCTCTTTTGTGTTCTCGCTCAACGGGTACCGGTCTCGGGAATAGCTAGGCATGATGCTCCAAAGCAGCTTCAATGTCTGAGAGGGTGTTGCGCAGGGCTTCCTGCAGTTGCTCAAGGTGCGATCGCTCAAGCTGGTTCATCTCAAGTTTTTCTACATTGCGAATTAGTCCTTCGACCTGCCGCTGAGTCGGGCTAGGTTTGGAGGTTTTGGTATGACGACTGATTTCCTCTGCCACCAATTTGCGCACCTGCGCTACGGAAAGTTTATGGGTGATCACCTGCTTCAAAAGTCGGGCCCGGGCCCGTTTGATCACATCTTTTTGGATACTTGGATTCTTGTCGAGCAAATTTTTAGCCGACAGGCGCTGAAGCGCTAGGGCGTGCATGCCCCCCAATCCTTGCTCTCGAATGGCCTGCTTGAGATCATCTAAGAGGCCTAGCATGGGAAAAATGTTGGCGCTCACGGATGCTGGATTAAGCTGCAATCCCAACAAAATTTGGACGATGCTCTTCTCCGTTGTGTCTAACTCAAACTGATCAATCGATTCCCGTTGCTGTTCTAAGGGAGCCAAGACCAAATCACTGAGGGTAGCAAGGTGTCCATGGCGCTCTAAGCGGCGAACTGCCGTGCGCAACAGACGGGGGATCTCTGCTTCATTGAGGCTAACCTGGTGAGATATTTCACGCACTAACGCCTCGGCAGTATCGAGCGCATTTAAGTTTTCGCGGTGCAAATTGGCCAGCAGCACCCGGCGATGCAACAGTTCTGGCTCAGGAATCACGACTGCTTTCAGGGTTTGCCACCCCAAGCGCCTTGCGCCGCGCCACCGCCGTTCTCCATCAAACAGCAGGTATTGATTAGGTTCCTGCTCCATCAAGATGATCGGTTCCTGTTGCCCGTCGGAATGGAGGGATTGGGCGATCGCTTGAATACTTTCCTCCGTGAAGGTTTGTCGGGGCTGGTCAGGGTTAGGGCTAACTAAAGCTAGAGAAACCTCCAGCACTCCGCCCTCGGCAAGCTGTTCCCGCAGCTCTTGGATCTTTGCTTCTAGCTCCTGAGAGCCGCTTGTGCGAAGCTGCTGAATTTCGCTTTGCAGCTCTAGTACCTGGGCTTCTAGCTCATGAACTTCTTGAGAATATTCGGCACCGGAAAACAAATTGGAGAGATCAATGCCAACTCTAGTCATGGGTATTCCTCAATTCTTCACAAATTTGCTTCACGATCGGATCAAAATCGGCACAGGCGGGGTGGCCAGGACGATACATCTGCAGGGGTTGTCCCTTGGCGCTGGCATTCTTGAACTCTGATGAAAATCGGATGGGGGAAAAGCAGCGGATATTCAGTTTTTCAAGCTGTGGGGCAAGTTGCCCGAGGATATTGCGGTGGATGGCGAGCCGCTGATCATATTGGTTGGGAATAAATCCTAGGAGTTTGGGCTCTGGATTCAACCGTAGGCGGCGGAAATTTCCATAAAACCACTCCAGCAATTTGCCAGCTCCATCGGCTGACTTGGGCTCCACCTGCATGGGGACGAGTAGATGGGTACAGGCTGATAGGGCAATCAGCGGCAATGGCCCGAGGGTGGCTGGACAGTCAAAAATAATCACATCCTGGGGCAAGGGATAATCTTGCAGGCGATCGCCTAGGAGGTAAGCGCCGCGCTCATGGAGTACGAGTTCACTGGTGGTTTTCACCAGGCCCATTTCCCCCTGACAGGCCACGACGGTATCCAGCTTGTCCTGCCAAATTGGCACGAGGGGCCAGTCGCCAGAAAAGCTTTCCTGCAAAACTGCCGCGATGGTGTCTTGAATTCGAGGGCGAGATAGTCCACAAAACAGACTGACCGATCCCTGGGGATCAAGATCCATCAACGCAACCTTGAAACCCTGCCGCCCCAGCAAGTAGGCAAGATGGGTGGCGAGGGTGGTTTTACCGCTGCCTCCGGCATTGGAAAGTAGTGCTAATCGAAGTTGCATACGAAATGAGATGTCACCAATTATGTAAACAACAATGGGTCACAAAAGACGAAACGCAGCTGAATAGACCAAGAGCTGTAGTCTATGGACGTAGGGTTAGGGCAGATGCTCTCTGGGGGCACGTTTCTGGGGAATGTTCAAAGGCACTCTGGGGGACAATGACAGCTCGTCTTAACGGTGGCTGGAAAAATGCCTAGGATGCGATCGCTGAGGAAAACGATAGAACCAGCCTACGCAGATGGCAGTCGATCCATCCCAGACAGCACTCAGATATCCATGACCTGGGAATCTATGAAGGCTAGGCATGATGGAAACCTAGGTCATCGGGTAGATGCGATCGCTCTTGTTGTGAAGACTTCAGCTAATTTGAATACTTGATAGGTGCCTAGGTCGTTGTGGAATAACGTTATCCCACAGGCGTGGTGCGCAACGCTGGTGCTAGCGATCCTGGTGTTGCCTAGACGTTGATGTGGAATAACGTTATTCCACGGGTCAGCAGCCCCGACTGCTGTTTTCAGTTCATCATCCTCAGGCAATTGTCCTCGATCCAGTCCATGGGGCAGAGCCGATGTGGAATAACGTTATCCCACACTAGTCCAGCCCATTCGCCAGAGCCGATGTGGAATAATGTTATCCCACATTCGCAGGATATGGAACATCCGTTCCTAGGAATATCAAAAAAAGGTCAAAATCTGCCGTTAAATGGCTCTAAAAAAGATCCGCAGCACCTCTTCCATGCGATCGCCCCAGGACTCTTCTGTATGCTGCCCCCAGGGATCTTCTACCACAAACAAATTTTCCTGCTCACGATAGCCAAAGCGATGCACAAGCAGATCCCGCATTTCCCGACCTCGGGCCGTGGCTCGCTCCTCGATCCAAGCATTATGGTCGCCACCATCCCGCACCAAACCCCAGTCGAGATAGATCCGCAGGCGGCGATCGCGCAGGGTCGGTTCAGCTTCAAAAAGAAGTGAAGAAGAAGCCACCTCACCAAAGAAATGGTCATCGACACCCGCTAAAAATGGCTCCGTTGCTGAGTCTAGACCCACCCAAAACGATGGTGAAAAAGCAGCCACATTGCCAAACTGCTGGGGATACTTGGCCGCCGTATAGAAAGCGGCTAGCCCGCCATGGCTGGCTCCAGCGATCAGAGTACTCGTTGGGTCGGACTGCGTGCGGTAGTTAGCATCCACAAAGTCTTTCACCGATTGGGCTAGGTAGGCGGCATAATCATCTAGCCCTCCCCATTCGCGCTGCCACATGGGTGCATGGGTATATTCATAGTCTCGGCGCGTAGGGCAGACAGCTACCACGATCAGACGCTGAATTTGATGACTGAGGTAAAGCCGCGTTAGGGTCTTGCCCAACTGCCAACATTTGCCATAGGCACCGCCCGGAAAAAAGATCGTATCGCCGTCGTTGAGATAGAGCACTGGGTAGGAGCGATCGCTCACCGGGTAGTCTCGCGGCAAGAATATATGCAGCTTTCGGGGGGTAGGCATTGGCCCATCGACCTGAAACTGTTCATAGGTGTGGAAAAATCCACCCCAAAATCCAGGGTCGTGGAGCCACCCCTCTTGTCCTCCTCGCACGAATGATTCTGCCATAATCTTGAAAAAGTAAGGGGCGATCGCAAAACAGGAACCGATGACGGATACACCTAGGGGAACGAGGTAGCTATCTCCTAGGTGATCAACAGTTATCGCATCCTCTGCGTGGAATAGGTTGGAATCTAGGATTGTTCCTACACAAGCTGCTTATACAGGAGTAGCCTAGGCATGAATCTATCTATCAGATTCTTTAACCTCAGTATAGAAGGTTCCTACACCGTCTCATATTGTACGGTGGGGCAGGATGGATACGCCGGTCGATCATAGCTAGCGGCTAGCTGATCTTAGCTATACCGAGCTAGCCTATGCCTCAAGCTATGGAGTTCTGACCAACCTATCCTCTCTTGAAGCATTCATGTCATGATCATGAGTAGATGAGCATTCATACTGCCCACCCAACGCAGTAACTCGAACACAGTATTAGTTGAGGACAACCCATGGTTGCAAGTGCTGATAAGTCTGTTGATTTAGCCAAGCTAGATGTGGAGTCGCTATGGCATCCCCTAGCCCAGCACCAGCAGTTTACCCAGACACCCCCCAAATGCATCAAAAAAGGGGTTGGCTGCCGGATCACTGATACGACGGGACAGGAGTATTTAGATGGCATTGCCGGATTATGGTGTGTCAACGTGGGCTACGGACGGCAGGAACTGGCCCAAGTCGCCTATGATCAAATGCTCGATTTGGCCTACTATCCCCTCACCATGAGCCATGAGCCGGGCATCATGCTGGCTCATAAGCTGCTCGACTTGTTGGGCTATGAGGGCAAGGTTTTTTTCGCCACGAGTGGATCGGAGGCCAATGAAACAGCCTTCAAAATTGCCCGCCAGTATCATGCCCAAACGGCTAAGCCTGGAGCCGGGCCGCGCTACAAGATCATCTCTCGCTATCGGGGCTACCATGGCCACACGATGGGAGCCCTCAGCGCCACGGCCCAGGCCGAACGTAAACTCAAGTTTGAGCCCTTAGTACCCGGCTTCCTCCACGTCAGCCCACCCTACTTCTATCGCCATGGAGAAGGGCGATCGCTTGAGGATTACACCCATAGCCTGATCCAAGAGCTGAGCTACACGCTGCAGTATGAGGGAGCAGATAGCATTGCGGCGATTATTGTTGAACCCATTATCTCCGGCGGTGGGGTGATTGTGCCGCCCGCCGATTATTTGCGTCGGGTGCGCCAGTTGTGTGACCAGTACGGTATTTTGCTGATCTACGATGAGGTGGTGAACGGCTTTGGACGCACCGGCAAAATGTTTGGCTATCAGCATTGGGGTGTTGAGCCTGACATCATTAACTTTGCCAAAGGAATTACCAGTGGCTACATGCCCCTAGCCGCAACTGTTGTGAAGCAGCATGTGTTTGAAGCTTTCTTAGATGCCCCTGGCACCGACTCCCATTTTCGTCATATCAGCACCTATGGCGGCAGTCCAGTCTGCGCAGCGGTGGCCAATCGCAACATTGAGATCATTGAGCGGGAGGGCCTAGCCGATCGAGCTGCTGAGGTTGGCGACTATCTGCAGTCTCGCCTGAAGGAGTCGCTGAGCTACCCGATTGTGGGAGAGGTGCGCGGTCAGGGATTACTGATTGGCATTGAGCTGGTTGCCGATCCAGACACAAAAGAGCCCCTAGAGAGCGATCGCATGGCAGCCATTCTGCGCTATTGCTTAGAGCATCACGTGATTGTTGGCCGCAACACCAATACGATTCCAGGGTTTACCAACGTGTTAATTTTGGCTCCTCCCTTGGTCCTGACTGTTGCGGAAGCTGATGAACTGGTATCGGTGTTGTCTGGAGCGATCGCCCTCGCTTCTGGTTCATAAACCATGTTCTGCAGGGCATGGGGATGACGTTTACCACGTAACGCACAGAACAAAGGGCGAAGAGATTAGCCTCTTCGCCCTTGATCATGCTATGAGCATCACATCGTGAAGATGTACTCTAGCGTCTTAATATCCGTAATATCGGCAAGATGCGTGATAACGATTAGCCAACAAACGCCATCCGTGGTTCAGACACACCAGCAGGGGTTGTACCCTTCAGGTAGGCCAGCATGGTATCAGCGTCAGACACCTCGAAAGGATCAAGCGGACAGTTGTCTTCAAAATTGGGCTCAACGAAGATTTTTTCAATCTTGCCGTCATTCACCAACATCGAGTAGCGCCAAGACCGTAGACCGAAGCCCAGGTTCGACTTGTCTACCAACATGCCCATCTTGCGAGTAAATTCACCGTTGCCATCGGGCAGCAAGAACACATTCTTCGCGCCTTGTTGCTTGCCCCATTGGAACATGACAAACGCATCATTCACAGAAACACACACGATCTGATCCACACCTTGAGCTTTGAACTCATCGTAGAGTTCTTCGTAGCGGGGCAGGTGGTTAGAAGAGCAGGTAGGCGTAAATGCTCCGGGCAGCGAGAACACAACAACTCGCTTACCAGCAAAGATGTCGCTGGTGGTTAGATCTTGCCAGCGGTATGGATTAGGCCCACCAACCGACTCATCACGGACGCGAGTCTTAAACACTACATCGGGTACACGTTCAATAACTGCCATAGATAACCTCTATTTCTGCTAATTGCTCTACATTTAGGAGCGCTTAGATCACCCTAGAGATTCCCGTTGTGTAGAAACCTAAAGGATTCATAAGCTCTGTAACTAAGAATAATTCTGATTTAAGAAGAAGTAAATAGTTATAAATACTTAAAAGCTTGTTTTATTAATACATTGCAATCCATCTTGCTTCCTAATATAATAGGGAGATTAATAATCATCAAAAACAATCGAGCTTTAATTGAGATCCCGCTGACAACCTTTATTGACGACCGGTATGGCAATGCAGGAGCAAGCCAATCAAATCATTCAAACTCTCAAGGATAAAGGGCTAAGAGTGACGCCCCAGCGTTTTGCTGTCTATAACAATTTGCTATCTCGCAGTGATCATCCAACCGCCGAGCAAATCTTGACTGACCTGAATCAGGCAGCGCCGATTTCATCTCAGGCGACGGTCTACAGCGCCCTTCAGGCTCTGCGAGGGGTGGGGCTGGTGCGTGAGGTTTTGCTGGAAGAAGGGGTCTCGCGCTACGACGCCAAAGTCGTTCCCCACCACCATTTTCGCTGTCAGCACTGTGGAGCGATCGAAGACATTGCTTGGGAAACCTTCAGATCTCTTCAGCTTCATCACCTTCGTCCAGGGCTGCAGGTTGAGCGCTATGAAGTGACGGTGGAAGGGCGGTGCGATCGCTGCCAAGACACCTTAGAACCTGATGCTGAGTGAGACTGATACCCTGATTGACGGACAAAACTCCTGCGATCTTGATGCTCTCGTAGATTAGGTTAGCGTCAGCGTAACCCAACGG
>RECH01000106.1 GCA_007694125.1 Leptolyngbya sp. DLM2.Bin15 | reverse complement strand
TTTATCAAATCAAGCATGGTCTGTTGTCCAACTACTTGATGGCGCAACTCAAGCAACCGGCGATCTCAATGGTTCTTGCGTAAGTCCTGGATCATAGGCATGGGCAGGCGTTCCCTGGCGGTAGGAGCCGCTCCGGGCTGTAATAATCACCATTCTTTTTCCGGTCACCAGACCTTTGTAGCTGCCGTCCGCCTCGACGCTAAAGGTACGCCCAGGTCTGACGATTTGGTCAATATAGGCTTTGAAACCCGCAGGATGGCTGAAGTTATACATGGGAATGCCCAAGACGTAGCAATCAGCAGCTAAGAACTCGTCAACTAGCTCGTCGGAGATGGCAATGGCAGTCGCTTGTTCAGGGGTTCGTTGATCAGGGGCAGAAAAGGCAGCAGCAATCCAGGTTTCATTGACCAACGGAACGGGATGATGTCCTAGGTCTCGATACGTGATGGAATCATTGGGGTGGGCAGCTTTCCAGTGGGTGATAAAGTCTTTAGACAGGGCGCGTGATATGGAGCGATCGCCCCGTGGGCTGGTATCCAAGTGTAGAAGACGGGTCATAAAATTACCTCACGTTATGTTTTGGCATAGGCGACTAACGAGACTCCTAAAATCACCAGCACAACGCCGGCAATCCGGGTTGGACTAGCGGGATAGCGCATTAAGCCGATCGCCCCGTAGTGATCTAGAAATAAAGCTGCAATCATTTGTCCGGCGATGGTTAAGCCCAGGGCGAGGGCCGCCCCAATTTTGGGTGTAGCAAAGATGGTTGACCACACGTAAAATGTGCCTAAACAGCCCCCTACCCACATCCACCAAGAGGTTTGTCCTAAGGATGCCGCCACCGGCAGGGGGTAACGAGCTACAATACAGATTGCCAAGGAAGCCAGCGCACCTGCCAGGTAAGAAATAAATGTCACCTGCATCGGCTCGCCCACATAGCGTCTGAGCAACGTGTTGAGCGCTACCTGGACGGGTAAAACCGCTCCTCCAACTAGGGCTGCTAGTAAAAAGATGCTGCGGCCAGTCATGAAATGGGCTCCTGAAAATGGTAAACACAGCCGTAACCTCAACCTTGGCTCAAGCTTAAACAAGGTGGTACGCCTTGTCGCTAGCCGAGGGTTGGTTATCTAGCTGGCGTAACGATCAGGGCAGCTTTAGCTCTCAAGTTGGGAGGGATCCTGAACTTTGGTTGGGTTGGTCTGAACTTGAAGCTTGTATAGTAGGAAGCAAGTCTGGCTGTTGTAGTGAGTGCTCCGATGACGACAGATTCAACCCGCTGGCTGGAACAGGTGTCCATTCTAGAGCAAGAAAATGCTCTACTCAAATCGCGGCTAGAGACCTGCGAAACAGCTTGTGCCCTGCTGCAAGCAGAGGTGATGTGCTATCGACAGCCCGATAGGCAAACCGGTGCTGGACAAATCCGCGATCGCCTCCTGGAACTTACTGCGATCGCCGCCAATACCTTACTCACCAACGAAGATTTTGATGATGCTATTAAGTCTATCTTGGAGATGATTGGAGAAGGTCTAGAAACAGACCGGATGTCCGTGATCGAGTTTTTTGCGCCACCCTCACCCCTTCCCCCCCACTGGCAAGTGATCTACGAATGGACGTCCCCTGGTACTCCACAGCAAATGACCAATCCCAACTGGATTGAAGGCTCCTTTGACGGTATTGAAGACATTTACGATCAGTGTTGTCGGGGACAGCCAGTGAGTCGCCTCATTGACACGATGGCAGAACCCTTTCGCAGTTTGCAGGCCCAACTAGGTGTCAAAGGATTGTATGCAATTCCTATTTCTGTTAATGGTCATCTGTGGGGTGTGGTTGGATTTGACGATTGCCGCGTTGCTAAACAACGCAGTATGGCAGAACTCTCAACCTTAAAGATTGCCGCTGACTGCATCGGTAGCGCCATTGAGCGTCAGCGCACTCAGCAAGCGCTACTCCAGACTGAGCAACAGCGGTTGGCTGATTTAGCCCAAGTCAATGAGGTTTTGCAAGCACGGGATCGCCTGCTAGAAGCAACAGCGATCGCTGCCAACACCCTACTCACCACTGAAAAGTTTGACGATGGGGTTAATACTGCCTTGCAGCTGATCGGCGAAGCCTTAGATACAGACCGCGTCAAGGTTTTAGAATGCATGGGTCATGTATTGTCTTACCCTTCTTCCTTCACGGTCAGCCATGAATGGGTAAGAGAGGGTATTATTCCACAGATTTCTCATCCCAGTTCTTCGTGTATCATCAGTGACGAAGCTGAGGGTTTTCTGCAACAGTTATGCTTGAGTGATGGATTTGGGGGCGCATTGAGAGAGTGGCCTGAAGTCTTCTGGGAAGCCTTTGAAGCAGTGCAGGCTAAAGCCATCTACTGTGTGCCCATTCGCTTGGAAGGACAGCTTTGGGGCTGTTTGATCTTCGACGATTGCCGAGAGGTTAAACAACGAGATGTGTCGGCCCTGTCTGTTCTAAAGATTGCCGCTAACTGCATCGGTAGTGGGATTCAGCAGCAACGAACGCAGCAAGCTCTCATCAAGGCCGAACAGTCCAAACAATCCGCTATTTTGGAAGAACGTAATCGCATGGCGGGGGAACTCCACGATACGCTAGCCCAATCCTTTACCGGCATCTCTCTGCAAGTGGAAGCAGCTAAACCGTTGTTGGAGCAAACCTCTTCTGCAGTCAGCCGCATTCTCGATCACCTCAAAGACCTCGCCGAAGCTGGTCTAGCAGCGGCCCGCCAATCGGTTTGGGCCCTCTATCCCGCCGCCGCCGACTATTCTGACCTGGCCCAACTGCTCTACGAGAGTTTGGAAGCCATGAGCCGCAATACGGCCACTCAGATCGAAGTCAACGTCCACGGAACCCCTTACCCGCTGCCAACCTTTATCAGTATGAACCTATTGCGGATCGGGCAAGAGGCCCTCACCAATGCCCTTAAACATGCCCAGGCTCAGGCTATCACCATTGACCTAACCTACGAAGGCAATCCCCAAACAGAACGCAGCATTCTCCTCACGATCTGTGATGATGGCTGCGGCTTCACGCCGCCGATGGCTCCCAATGCCATCAATGGCGGCTTTGGGCTAGTCAGTATGTCTGAACGCTGCAATCGCATTGGTGCCCAGCTCAGCATCACCAGCGCTCCGGGGGAAGGCACCCAGGTTTTGGTCGAAGCCCCCTTACTTTAGCCGTCTCCTTCCGGTAGACCTGCCCCCTATGATCCCTCACCCCAATACCCGTCCTTCCTTGTTACTGACCGCCTACGGAGGGGCCATTGCCTCTCCTCCTTACTATGTGTGAAACCCCTATTCGAGTCCTCATTGCCGATGACCACCCCGTAGTGCGGTCGGGGCTAGCCATGATCTTGCAGCAAGCGGCAGGGATCGACGTTGTGGCCGAGGCGAGTACGGGGCTGGAGGCCATCAGTCTGTTTTGTCAACATCAGCCTGATGTGGTGCTGATGGATCTAAAAATGCCGCAGATGGGGGGAGTCGATGCGATCGCCTCCATTCGCCAGGTCTATCCTAACGTTCGCATTATTATTCTCACAACCTACGACGGCGATGAAGATATCTACCGTGGTCTTAGTGTTGGGGCTCGCGGCTATCTGCTGAAAAATGTCACCCGCCAGGAATTGATCGAAGCGGTGCAGCGCGTCCATGCTGGGCAACGATACATCCCCTTTGAGGTTGGTGCCCGTCTGGCCGAGCGGATGAGCAGCCCTCAACTGACCCCGCGAGAACGGGAGGTACTGCTGCTGCTCACTGAGGGTAAGTCTAACGGGGATATTGCGGCCGCGCTTATGGTGAGCGAAGGCACGGTGAAATTTCACGTCAACGGTATTTTGAGAAAGCTCAATGTCAGCGATCGCACCCAAGCTGTGCTGGTGGCCCTGAAGCGCGGCATCGCTAATCTCTAAATCAACTACCAGCTTTAGACCCTTGAAGGGCAATCACAATCAAGATGATTACTTTTTCTGAGCGGCGGGATATTAGAATCGAGCAAATTCTACCGATATACGAGTTGAATGGTTGGTCTTCAGCCCAAAAGCCTGATGCACTCTACCAGGCGTTACTCAATTCCCACGCACTTGTTTCAGCTTGGCACAGCGATAGACTGGTTGGCATCGGCAATGCAATCTCAGATGGATTTTTAGTGGTGTATTATCCCCATTTGTTAGTCCATCCAGATTATCAAGGTCAAGGGATTGGCAAAGGAATTATGGCGATCTTAAAGCAGAGATATGAAGACATGCACATGCATATGCTGGTTGCCGACAGCGAAGCGATCGCCTTTTATGAGACATGCGGCTTCACAAGGGCTGGAAAAACAGAGCCCATGTGGATATATGCTGGCGACGACCATTAACCAAGAGTTGCTTGAAGACGCTAGATGATAGTGAGGGCAGGGAGCACATCTAAACCTCCTGTTCCTGATTGATCGATAAACCTTCTGTAATCCTGATTCTCGCGTAGGCTGGGTTAGCGTCAGCGTCACCCAGCGAACTCTAAGCTGGTGCTGGGTTTCCCGTTGCTCGAACCAGCCTACAGAACAAGATTTGTCAGTCAACCAGCCTCCTGTTCTATCCAACTACTGTTGCCAAACTACGAACTTGCGACCTAAACGGAGGGTAGACCATATGTCATTCCTCAACCCTCGGCACCAGCATGAAAACAGCGATCGCTCTCCCAATCCGTCCATCCTGCTTCAGGGGAGCGATCGCTATTCTGCGCACAGTTAGCCCCTACCGTTAGCCCATGGCAACTTGAGCATCACTACTAGTGACCCAGTCTGGGCTGTTGACCAGCAGCGGTTTCTGAGCGCGGGTGACCTGGTTGCTCCACCAATTGTTCTCAGTTTGCACCGCTTCAAAGCCGACGGACTGCATCCAGTCGTCCACCGATCCGGCAGCATAGGCCTTGATGTAGGGCTCTTCAAAGATCTCGGTGAGCCAAGTGGCTTGGCGGAGGGTGGCTTGGTTGCCATCGAGAATCAGCACCTGTCCGCCAGGGCTGAGCAGCCGGAAGCATTCCCGAAGAATCTCTTGGGCGATCGCCGGCGGGGTTTCATGGAACAGCAGGGACGCAGTTACCACATCAAAGCTGGCATCGGGGAAGCCGGTGGCTTCGGCTAGACCATGGCGGAAGTCGATGGATAGACCGTTGAGCCGCACTTTTTGGTAGGCCATCACCAGCATATGGGGGGATAGGTCAAGGCCAATCACCTCGGCATCGGGAAAGGCTTGTTTGAGCAACACGGTGGTGGAACCCGTACCACAGCCTAGGTCGAGGATGCGCCGGGGTTGTCCTTGGACGCGATCGCACAGGCCTTGACGAATCCAGGTTTCGTTAGGCAGCAGCACATATTGGGTGATCGGATCATAGGTGATCGCCGCATCGGCGCTCAGGTAACCGTTTTGGATGCCGTGGAAGTTTTGGCTGCGGTAATAGTCGGGATAAGCGACCGTGGGCGACGAGAGGCGATCGCACTCTGTTTCCCAGTCAATACTGTCGCGCTGGCGGAGCAGAGCTGCTTCATCCAGGAGAAATTGGCTGAATAGGGGAGCCAGAAATCGTTCAAAAATAGTGGATTTAGTGGTTGTCATGGGTTGGATGAGACTATGGCGGTTTAGAGCATGTGTCTTTAGTATGCAGAACCTAGGCGGCAATGGGGAGGCCTAGGAAAAAATGGGTCTCGCAAATGCCAAATGGCTGAAATTTTAAGAAAATTTTCCGTTCATGTGTATCAAAGTGCGAATGTACTGTTAAGCTATGAGACAAGCGATCGTCCATGGCTAATGGTCCATGATTCCGCAATCTCTCAAACTCAGGAATTTTCTTAGTTATCGCCAGGCTACTCTGGATTTTCGTGGATTGCACGTAGCCTGCATTTGTGGTGCCAATGGAGCAGGTAAATCGTCCTTACTGGAAGCGATCGCTTGGGCGGTCTGGGGCCAGGGACGAGCGGCAAGTGATGATGATGTGATTTACCAAGGGGCATTGGAGGCCCAGGTAGACTATACCTTTCGTTATCGAGAGCAGGTTTATCGCATTATTCGCACGCGCTATCGGGGGCAGCCCAGCTCTCTGGAGTTTCAGATTGAAACCCCCGGTGGCTTCCAAACCCTAACCCAGCGGGGCTCCCGCGCCACCCAAAGTTTAATCCAGCAGCACCTCAAGCTAGACTACGAGACATTTATTAACTCGGCCTATCTGCGTCAAGGGCGGGCGGATGAGTTCATGCTGAAGCGGCCGGCGGAGCGTAAGCAGGTGCTGGCAGATTTGCTGAAGCTGGATCAATACGATCGCCTTTCGGAACAAGCTAAGGAGCGATCGCGTCAGGTTCGCGCGGAGATGGAGGTACTGGAACGAGGGTTAGAGCAGATTCAGCAGCAGCTCCTCCAGAGCGATCGCCTGGCTACAGAACGCTTGGCCCTAGAAACCACCTTGGAGCAGCTTACCCAGCAGCAGCAGGTACATACAGCTCAGGTACAGGCGTTACACATCCAGCAGCAGCAGCGCCAGCTTGGGCAACAGGAGCTCCAGCGCTACCACCACCAAGCTCACCAGCTTCAGCAAGACAGTCAGCAACTCCAGCAGCAGCTGACGACGCTACAGACCCAAGAGCGATCGCTGCAGACGATCCTCAGTCAGGCCGACGCCATCGCCCAGGGCTATGCCCATCTGCAGGCGCTCCAGACCGAGGATGTAGCGCTCACCCAAACGTTTCATACCTACCAAACGCTGACGGCAGAACACCAGCACCTGCAACAGCAGCACCAAGCCGCGATCGCCGCCCTGCAGGATCAGCGCCACCAAGTTGAAGCTCAGCTAACCTCCTTGGAGCAGCAGGAGCAGGAGGTGCAGCAGGTGCTCAGTAAGGCCGGTGAGATTGGCGATGCCTTAGAACGCCTGCGGCTAGCGCGGCAGCAGCTTCAGCAGTTAGATCGCCTGCAGGTGCAGGTGGCACCCTTGATCCAGCGGCGGCAGCAGCTCCAGTCTCAGTGGGAACGGGCCCAGGCCCATCTACAGGCGCGCCTGGATGCCTTTAACCATCAGATTCAGCAGCTACAGCTTCAAGAACAGCGGCAGCCCAACTTAACCCAGTCTGCAGCGGAGCTAAGCACCCAACTCCATTACCTAGAGGAACGACGGCTGTATCAACAGCAGGTGCGTGATAAGGGTCTGGAGCGCCGCAATTTTATGGAACGGCTGCAGGCCGATCAACGTATCTATGAAACCCAACTGGCGGAGCTAGACCAAAAAATTCAGTGGCTAAAACGGCAGGCGGGCCCTTGGTTAAACGATCGCTCCCTCAATCCATCCATTGAAGAAGAATTGCGATCGCTGCAGGCAGACGCGCAGGATGCCAGACAGACCTGTCAGGATCAGGGCACCCCCTACCAACTAGAGGTGGCAGACTATCCTCCTTGCCCCCTCTGCGATCGCCCCTTGGATGAACAGCATGGGCGGGTGGTGCTCGAACGCCATCAAGCCGACCAGGCCGCGATTCTAAAGCGGCTTTGGGTGGTGCGGGAGCAGCTATCCGCCTCGGAGCGAGAAATTCAGGTTCTGCGCCAAGAATATCGCGATTTGGACTATGAACTGGCGAACTATGGAGCCATGCTCGAACGGCGAGGGCGCTTGCAGGAACAGCTTCAGGGTGTGGTGACGGTGAAAACCCAGCTTCAGGAGCTCATTGCCGAGCGGGATGCCCTAGCCCGTTCCCTAGAATCGGGTGGCTATGCGGCAGAATGGCAGGAGGAGTGGCAGGAGATCGACCACACCCTCAGCCAATTGCAGTATGACGATAAGAATCACGCCCTCGCTAGGGGACAAGTCGATCGCTGGCGTTGGGCAGAGCTGCGCCAAGCCGAAATTCACAGTGCCCAGCAGCGACAGATCCAGTTAGCCCAACAGCGTCCGCTTCTGGAAGCTCGTCGCGCCCAGATCGACCATGACCTGCAGCAACACCACCAATCGTCACTCTACCAACAGCTTCAGGAGGTCAGCGATCGCCTGATCCAACTTGGCTATGATGCACCGGCCCATGCCGCCGTTAAAGAGGCCATTCGCCAAGCCCAGGGCTGGCAATTGCGCTACCAAGATTTGCACCAAGCCCAGCAGCAGCTACCCCAAGTGCAGCAGCAGCGCCAGCAGATCGAAGCCGAGTGGCAGGAGCGATCGCACCGTCTACAGGAGGTGCAACAGCAGATGACTCAGCTTACCCAGCAGTTAGCCTCAACACCAGATGCCACGGAGGCGATCGCTCTCTTGGAGTATCAATTAACCGAGGGGCGATCGCAACGGGATCAGCACTTAGCTCACCTAGGTCGCCTCCAGCAACAGCAGCAGCAGCTCGATGACCTGATCGACCAGCGCGATCGCCAACAAACCGAGGTGCAAACCCTGCGCCGTCAGTATCGGGTCTATCAAGAGCTAGCCCAAGCCTGCGGTAAAAATGGCATTCAGGCGTTGATGATTGAAAATATCTTACCCCACCTAGAGGCAGAGACCAATCAACTCTTAGGACGCCTCAGTGCCCATCAGCTCCATGTCCAGTTTATTACTCAGCGGGCCAGCAAGCGCAGTAAACGTCATGCCAAACTAATTGATACCCTAGATATTTTAATTAGTGACCTCCAAGGTACCCGTCCCTACGAAACCTATTCTGGCGGTGAAGCATTCCGGGTCAATTTTGCCATCCGTCTAGCCTTATCTCGTCTACTAGCCCAGCAGTCTGGCACACCGCTGCAAATGTTAATTATCGATGAGGGATTTGGCACCCAGGATGCGGCAGGCTGTGAACGGCTGGTGGCAGCTATCCAAGCGATCGCTGATGATTTTGCTTGTATCCTAGCAGTCACCCACATGCCTCATCTCAAAGCAGCGTTTCAAACCCGGATTGAGGTACAGAAACA
>RECH01000258.1 GCA_007694125.1 Leptolyngbya sp. DLM2.Bin15 | reverse complement strand
AGACTACATTGCGGTCTATCCAGGACGGATGGAGGCCTGCTATGTGGATGAGGAATTGGTGCAGGCCCAGCCCGGTGACTTTTACGGCGGCTGGATCACTCAAAACATTGTTGGCCCTTTCAAGGGAGCAGCGGGCACTTGGGGTTGGTAGAGGTTCATTGACCTAGTATCCTAGGCGATCGCCCCGATCGATCGCCCGTGCATAGCTCAACAGCCGCCATCGAAACAACCATCGGAAACAGCCACCGAGAAAGGAGCCAGCGTGACCCCAGCCACTTCAGCGATTCAACAGCGCGTGATTGAACTGCGACGGTTGCTCCAGCAGGCTAGCTATGCCTACTATGTGCTGGATGCGCCGGAGATGGATGACGCGGTCTACGATCGCCTCTATCGAGACCTGCAGGAGTTGGAAACAGATTATCCTGACCTGATCACGCCCGATAGCCCCACCCAGCG
Organism: Leptolyngbya sp. DLM2.Bin15; assembly: GCA_007694125.1. Lineage (GTDB taxonomy): Bacteria > Cyanobacteriota > Cyanobacteriia > RECH01 > RECH01 > RECH01. The sequence goes on along the minus strand of RECH01000258.1, from coordinate 8,499 downwards.
CGTCGGAGAGCGGCCGGCGGATCAGTTCACCTCTGTGCGTCACCACATTCCGCTCTATAGTCTGGAAAATGCCTTCAATCTAGAGGAGTTGGCCAGTTGGCAGGATCGCTGGCGGCGCTTGGCTCCCGAGGCTGCTGATGTGGCCTACGTCACAGAGCTGAAGATTGACGGATCAGCGATCGCCCTCACCTACGAAGATGGGTTGCTGGTGCGGGGAGCCACCCGAGGCGACGGTGTTACGGGCGAGGACATCACCCAAAATATCCGCACCATTCGCACCATTCCCTTACGGCTGAACCTAGAACAGCCACCGGCTCGCCTGGAGGTGCGGGGTGAGGCGTTTCTCCCCTTGGATGTGTTCCGTCAGATTAACCAAGAGCGTTTGGACAGAGGGGAAGCTGCTTTCGCCAATCCTCGCAATGCGGCGGCTGGCACCCTGCGGCAACTGGATTCCGCCGTGGTGGCCCAGCGTCGTTTGGATTTCTTCGCCTATACCCTCCATCTGCCCGATGAGGTCGCCGGTATCGATGCGCCCGCAACCCAGTGGCAGTCCCTTGAACTGCTGCAAAATCTCGGCTTTCGGGTGAATCCTAACCGATTGCTTTGCCCATCCCTGGCAGATGTAGCGGCCTATTTTGACCAATGGGATACTGCTCGCCTCGATCTGCCCTACATGACCGATGGGGTGGTGGTGAAGCTGAATCGTTTTGATCTACAGCAGCAGCTAGGCTTTACCCAAAAGTTTCCTCGCTGGGCGATCGCGCTCAAATATCCGGCTGAGGAAGCGCCAACTCGGGTAGAGCGGGTGGTGGTTCAAGTAGGACGCACGGGGGCGCTGACGCCGGTGGCGGAATTCAGTCCCGTCCAGCTTGCCGGCACCACCGTATCTCGGGCGACGCTGCACAATGGCGATCGCCTCACCGAACTGGATTTGCACCTGGGCGATACGGTGATTGTGCGCAAGGCGGGGGAAATTATTCCCGAGGTGGTGCGGGTGATGCCAGACCTGCGGCCTGCCGACGCCCAGCGCTATGAGATGCCCACCCATTGCCCCGCCTGTGGGGAGCCGGTGGTGCGCCCTGCCGATGAAGCCGTGACGCGCTGCATCAATACCTCTTGTCCCGCCATTCTGCGTGGTTCGATTAGCCATTGGGCCAGCCGGGCAGCCCTAGACATCAACGGGCTGGGCGAAAAGTGGGTGGAGCAGTTTATCGATCGCCATCTGGTGCAATCGGTGGCGGATCTCTATGATCTGACGGTGGAGCAGTTGCTCACTCTCGATCGCATGGGGCCAACGTCGGCACAGAAGCTGGTGGGGGCGATCGCTCAGTCGAAGCAACAGCCCTGGCCGCGGGTGCTCTACGGTTTAGGCATTCGCCATGTGGGCAGTGTCAATGCTCAGACCTTGAGCAATCAGTTTACCAATGTGAATGATTTGGGGGCGGCGGAACCGGAAGCGATCGCCTCAGTCTATGGTATTGGCTCAGAAATTGCTCAGTCGGTCTATGCCTGGTTTCGGGTGCCGGCCAACCAAGCCCTGATCGATCGCCTGCGGCAGGCCGGTCTACAGCTTGCCCTGGATCCCGATCAGGTCAAACCCCAAGGGGCCCAGCCTTTGGCAGGTAAAACGTTTGTGATCACCGGCACCTTGCCATCCCTAAGTCGGGAGGATGCTAAGGCAAAAATTCAGGCGGCGGGTGGCAAAGTCACCGGAACAGTGAGTTCTAAAACGGATTATTTAGTAGTGGGCAGTGATGCCGGATCTAAGTTAGAAAAGGCTCAGACTCTGGGTGTTGCCCAACTGTCAGAAACACAGTTACTCGATCTTCTGTCATCATCGAATTAGCTATGTCTGCCCCCGTCGAACCCTGAAGTATGCAGCATTTCACGTCACTTAGACTACTGCCACCATGGCACCAGTCCCCCATTGACCGCCCTCGTCGCCCCAAGGGGCCTCGTCGTCATCCCTATCAAGCGATCGCCCTTGGGGTTGGTAGTTGCTTGGCTGGATTCCTGCTCTCAACCCCGGCAGCGGCGGCAGAACGGGTTTATCTATCCATTGGCCTCTTTGAACGTTCCATTGCTGTCCATGATTTAGACATCTATGCCCGTGAGGGCCGGGTCACGAACAACCTCCGCCCCTACCTGCGATACTTCACGCCCAAGGATCAAGAACAGTTGCGATCGCTGCTGACCACACAAGCCGATGTGAGCACCGTCGCCGTCGCCCAATTTCTCTACACCGACCAAGGCGAAGCGCTGCTTGAACGCATCAGCCGGATCATCCGCACCCAATCCCCGGAAGCTGCCCCTCGGGCCATTCGGGCTGCTCTGATCCTCGCAGCAGATTCTGAGGAGGGGCTGACGCCACTGAATGTGCTCAACAAATTTCCCCTCACCGATTTGCGCATCAGTGTAGATGCCACCCTCAACTTTGTGAGCGAGGTGGAAAATCTGATCAACCAAACAACCCAGGCGATTCAGATCATTCAAACCCAAGCCACGTTTGAATCTAGGGTAGAAACACCGATCGATTCTATGGGGGTGCAAAATCCCCACGATGTAGGTCTATATGACTGGCGGATTGTTGACCTGAACCTTCGCGATCGTCGCCGCGATCGCGCCTTTGATGTCGATGTCTATGTTCCCATTACGGAAACCCTCGGCAGCCCCACACCGCCCATGCCCGCGCCGGTGATCGTTATTTCCCATGGACTAGGGAGCGATCGCACCACCTATCGTTATCTTGCAAAACATCTTTCCTCCCATGGCTTTGTGGTAGCTGTGCTAGAGCATCCTGGCAGCAATGCCATGCAAATCCAAGCCCTTGTGCAGGGTCGGGTACGAGAAGTAACGTCTCCCCGAGAATTTATCGATCGCCCCCTCGATATCACCTTCTTGCTGGATGAACTGGAACGTCTTAATCGTAGCCATCCACAACTCTCTGGTCGCATGGATCTAGAGAAAACGGGCATCATTGGTCAGTCTCTAGGGGGATATACAGCCCTTACCCTAATCGGCGGCACACTGCACGGAGAACGGTTAATTCAGTCCTGTTATGACGATAGCTGGCTTAACTTATCTCTACTGCTGCAATGCCAAGCGCTAGATTTACCGTTGGACATCCTCGATCAATCGTTGAAAGATGATCGGATTGTGGCAGCGATCGCCATTAACCCCATTGGTAGCGGCATCATTGGCCAAAATGGCTTTAACCAAATTGAAAAACCTGTCATGGTGATGACTGGCAATGCCGACACCATCGCCCCAGCCTTACCTGAGCAAATCCGTCCCTTTACCTGGTTGGGCAGCGTCAATAAATACCTGGTGCTGATGCAAGGAGCTACCCATTTTTCCACCCTAGGCAGTTCTGCCAACGGTAGCGAAGCCCTACTCCTGCCCTCCAATATTGTTGGCCCTGATCCAGCGATCGCCCATCGCTATGTGAATGCCATGAGCGTTGCTTTCTTCCAAACCTACGTGGTGGATGACCCTAACTATCGAGGTTTTCTGCGGGCTACCTATGCTGATCGAATTAGCGAACAGGCTCTACCCTTGAGTTTGGTACGTTCCCTTGATCCAATCCAGCTATCTCGTGTTTTATCCATGCCTTAGTGGTGGGTTTAGGGTGGATATATCGCCCTTCAATCTACGCAGAGCAAGCAGGCTGCTTGCAACAACGTACCCAAAATGCATGTTTATGGCCAGCCTGATATGTACTTAATCCATAAAATGACCTGCACGGAAAACCTCATATAGCGTTGCTGAATCGATAGATGATTTGTCCTTCTCCCCAGGGAGAAGGGAGCTAGAATTCTTGTTCCCTCACCCTAGGGTGAGGGCTAGGGTGAGGACGGATTGAGCAATTCATACTTATATTCAGGAACACCAATGGTTAATAACGGGATTTAAGTATCTGAGTGCCTAGGAAAGTTGTTTTTACTACAGTGCATTTGAACTGATATTGCGATCATAAGGGTTAATGTTGTGTATGGGAATTATTGAGTGAAAGATTATACAATCTTTGAGCTTGGAGATGTTGTACTCCAATGTGGCTTGACGCTTCGAGATGCGAAGTTAGCCTATAAAACCTTTGGAACATTGAATGCTGACAAAAGTAATGTCATTGTTTATCCTACTTGGTACTCTGGGCAGCACTATGACAATGAATGGCTGATTGGCAGTGGCATGGGTCTAGACCCTGAAGAGTATTTCATTATTATCCCCAATATGATAGGTAATGGTCTCTCGTCGTCACCCAGCAATACACCTCAACCCTATGACAAATCTCGGTTTCCCCATGTCACCTTTTATGACAATGTGGCAATGCAGCATCGTTTGGTCACTGAACAATTTGGGATTGAGAACATTGCGTTAGTGATCGGGTGGTCTATGGGGGCTGGACAAACCTATCAGTGGGCTGTTAGTTATCCCGACATGGTAGAGCGGATTCTGCCTTTCTGCGGTTCGGCCCGTACGAGTTTGCATAATATTGTTTTTCTGGAAGGCGTAAAATTTGCTATTCAGACGGATGCAGCTTGGCATGGGGGCTGGTATGAAGAGCAGCCTATGCAAGGATTACGGGCTGTGGGTCGTGTCTATGCTGGCTGGGGCCTGTCCCAGGCTTTCTATCGAGAAAAGCTCTATGAGCCCATGGGGTATAGTTCTCTCGAAGATTTCTTGGTGGGATTTTGGGAAGGCTTTTTTCTCAAGAAAGATGCCAATAATCTGTTAGCGATGTTGTGGACTTGGCAGAATGGCAACATTGGCAATACTCCGGGGTTTGACGGCAATTTTGAACAAGCCTTAGCTTCAATTAAAGCCAAGGCCATTGTGATGCCTGGACAAACGGATTTATATTTTCCGCCGGAAGATAATGAGTACGAAGTGAAGCATATGCCCAATGCCGAGTTTGTGGCTATTCCCTCGATTTGGGGACATTTTGCAGGCGGTGGCATCAATTCAGTTGATACCGAATTTATTGATCGCCATGTTAAAGCGCTACTCGCCAGCTAGAGCGAGTGAGTTTGCGATCGCTCTTGTGTGAACTAGTCCTCTGATGCAGAAAGAACCCGCCTAGTTACCAAGGCGGGAAACCTGGTTTTGTCTGGAATTCCTTTTCCTTCTTCTATCTTCCTTCTTCTGTCTTCGTTCTTCGTTCTTCTATCTTGCGACTTGATCTAAGCGATACCCTTTACGACACCCCGATGAGGGGCATCGCAACGATTGCTCTATCTAAAGCTGGTGACAAGACTCGAACTTGCGACCGGCTGATTACAAATCAGCTGCTCTACCAACTGAGCTACACCAGCATTCCGACAACAATAATAACAAATTCTTAGCACAATCCAGCGATCGCTTCCATCAACCCGTAAAATCTCTACACCGTTACCCATAGCGATAGACGGAGGAGAACCTATGTCCAGCCCAAATGAGCAAAGCTGCCCAGTCTGCGGCGTCAAGATTGTCTCGATGATTGGGGGCGATCGCGTCTTGTTTTCCGTGGGGCCGCCGGGCACCAGGGCCGTGCTATGGCAGCGAGTTTGCAAACATACCAACAAGCCGGGATGCATCAACCTAGATGGGTCAGCGCGCTAGGTTCATGCACCCCAAGGGCGATCGCTAGCCGATGCGGCGTTCTAGGTATTGACCAATCATTTGCTGTTCACCCGCCCGAGAGATAATCGTTTGGCGGGTGCGATACTGCTGCCCAATGAGCTTCAGTTCCTCCTCAAAGACCGAGTCGTTGTACTCGGTGCGTAGGCAGAGGGTTGTGGGATGGTTGAAATAGAATTGGGCGGTGACGGGATGGGGAGTGGCAAAGCCGCGATCGCGATAGAGGATGTCGCCCTGCACGCCAAACAGGGTTGTCCCCTTAGATTTCTTGCGTCCAGTGGTGGCATCGGTACTATTCCAGGTCACTTCTGCTCCGCAGGTGAGGTTCAGGCGATCGCCCTCGGGATGGAGTTGGGCTAGGTGCAGCAAGTCTGAACAACCCGCCGCCAAAAAGCGGACTGTAATCAGGCTGACCATTTCCTTTACATCGCCATCGGGCAAGGTGTAGTAGCGGCGTTCAGAACGCCACTGCCCAGCCGACTGCTGGAAAAAGCTAGCAATTAATGATTCACCCGTAGCTTGCGTGGTTTGTAGTGATAGGGTCACTCAAATACTCCCGTCAAATCAGTAACAAGTGGACTAGACAAGCTGGTGCGAGGAACGTCTAATCAAGGAATCCAACTCATCTCTACCCTGCATTTCTGCTCTCAACTGTTCGCTATGCAACATTTCTGTTGACAAGCACAGAAACATTTAAGCATTGACGCTTCAAGTCAAGTGATCCTCAACATTTCGTAACCTTTACATAAGTTAACACTTTTGAACCTGTTTGGTGGACTTTATAACGGAGTGTGACCGCAATCCAAACATTCCGTTAAGTCTGATGTGGCACCTCGATGGAGATGCTACACCTAAGGTACGGCAAGGTTTTTATGCCAGTTTGAGTTATGTAAGGAGATCTCCCATGACTGACCAAAATCGTGGAATTATGAAGTTTGATGAGGCAGATAGTGGGGTAGCCATCGCCCTATCCTCGGTCATTATCTTGGGTGCCATTGCGACGCTGGTAGTTTGGGCGATTCAATCTGCCTACCTGTAGTAAACGTACCCTGCTGGGTGGGTGTTTTGGGGCTGGGTGGCTACACTGGGCTATAGAGTGCGATCGCCCCTGGGTATCGCCTGTCCTTTGCCACTGAGTTTGACTGAGTTTGTATGACCCGTCCTACCGCAACGGCTCCCGCTAGCACACCCGCCCAAGACCCTTCGAGACTAGAACAATGGATTCGGCGATCGCCCTTTGGCCCCCTTTGGGAACGCCTCGCCGCTTTGCCCCGCCCGCAGCCGGAAGAATCGATCCCGCTGCGGGTTTTGGTGCAGGCTATGGTGACGGTGGGCATTTTGGCGACCGATGTGGCGGCGGCGGATGTGGCGGATCCGCTGTGGATCAGTGCTTGGGCCATTCCTGCCAGTGTGGTGGGAGCTTGGTGGAGCTGGCGGCAGCGCCATAAGCGCAATACCTCGACTCAGTTTGGTATTGCGATCGCCATGCTGTTGGCTTTGGCCGTCTTTTTGTTCAATCTTGCTCGGGGGCAGGTGGACACCCGTCTAGCCCTAGCAGAACTGTTGATTCATCTACAGGTGCTGCATAGTTTTGACCAACCTCGGCGCAAAGACCTCGGCTATTCCATGGTCATTGGGCTGATTCTGATTGGCGTGGCGGGGACGATTAGCCAAACCCTGGTTTTTGCACCGCTGTTGCTGATTTTTGTGGCGATCGCCCTGCCGGTGTTGGTGTTGGACTATCGTTCCCAGTTGGGGCTCACCAGTCGCCGCATCAAGACCCTGACCCTCAATTTCTCCCTGCGCCGCTGGACGACCTTGGTGCTGGTTGTGGTTGGGCTGGGTCTGGCGATTTTTGCCGCTCTACCGCGTTTTCCAGGCTACCAACTGCGCACCTTTCCAGTCAGTTCTCCCATTCAGTTTGAAGGGCAGTTTGACGGTCAAACGATTACCAACCCTGGCTATGTGCGGGAGGGCGTCGGCGGTGATGGTACGGGCGTTGGCAGTGGCGATAACCTAGATGGCCCTGGCGAACTGGATAGCGATTTTTACTACGGCTTCAATACCCGCATGAACCAAAATCTGCGGGGTAGCCTGGAGAGCCAAGTGGTGATGCGGGTGCGATCGCAAGCACCGGGTTTTTGGCGAGTGCTGTCCTTCGACCACTACACCGGCCAGGGCTGGGAGGTCGCTCGCAATGACGAAGAAGATATCCAAATTCTGCGCCGACCGTCCTGGAGCTATCGGTTTATTATGCCGCCGACCTTCAAGGCCCTGACACCTGCCACCAGTCAGGAAGTCGTGCAGTCCTACACGGTGGTGAGCGAGCTACCCAACTTGATTCCCGCGATGTATTCCCCTCGCCACGTCTACTTTCCCACCCGGGAAATTGCGGTGGATGCGGAGAACAGCTTGCGATCGCCCGTGGGGCTCAGTCCAGGATTGACCTATACGGTGGTGTCTGACGTGCCCTATCGCGATCGCACTCGTCTACAGCAAGCCTCCACCGACTATCCCAACCGCATTCGCAATCACTATCTTGAGGTACCGGAAGCGATCGCCCCTGAGCTGCGCGCGTTTACCCAGGACATTTTAGACAGTGCTCCCTCGCCGATTACCTCGCCCTATGAGCAGGCCCTCTATCTATCCCAATACCTCAAGCAAACCTACACCATCCAGCCAGATCTCCCCTTTTTAGGCGAGGGTGAAGATTTAGCCGAAGCTTTCTTGTTTAACTACAGCGGCGGCTATCCCGATCACTTTTCCACAGTCTTGACCCTGATGCTGCGGTCGATTGACGTACCAGCTCGGCTCACGGTGGGATTCAGCCCCGGTGACTTTAATCCCTTTACCGGCTTTTATGTGGTGCGCAACACCGATGCC
>RECH01000243.1 GCA_007694125.1 Leptolyngbya sp. DLM2.Bin15 | reverse complement strand
TGCTCCAAGACTAAGAGCTGCGTCCGGTAATCGACAAGCCATCGACCACAATTGACGGGGTGTAGCACGACCCATTCCACGCGGCGTCACTGCCCAAGGCGACGACCTGCTTCAGGGCCGTGTAGACATTGCCCGCCACCATGGTGTCTTTAACGCGACCTATGATTTCCCCTTGGCGTACGGCGTAGCCTAGATCGACGTTGATGGAAAAATCACCCGAAATGCCAGCGCCGCCGCCTAGGATTTGATCGACAATCAGCCCATGCTCTAGGTTGCCGATCATCTCATCCAAGGACTGGAAGCCTGGCTCGATGACGATGTTGAACAGACCTGGGGTGGGATAGCTGCCTAGCCCTGGACGGAAGCCGTTGCCTGTGGTGCCGCTGCTCAGCGATCGCCCGATGGTGCGGTCGGTGTAAAACAACTGCAATACGCCGTCTTTGATGAAGGTAATGGGGTGGGTGGGCGATCCTTCGTCATCAAAGGGGCAGCTAAAGGGGCCGCGATCGGGCTGTTGGGATAGGGTGAGGATGGGGTCTACGACGGGTTCTCCGAGGCGATCGCTCCAGGGTGATGCTCGTTCAATGACACGCTTGCCATTCATGGCCGCTTGCAGGGTGCCCCAGAGCATATCAGCGGCTTTGGAGGTGAAGAGGATGGGGAAGCGTCCGGAGGCTAGGGCAGCATTGTCGCTGGCCCAGTCGAGGCGTTGAATAATTTGCTGGGCCAGCTCGACGGGGTTGAGGCGATCGCGGAGGGTTTGGCCGTCGGCTACGTTGAGGAAGTCATCTCCCCGCACCCATTCGGCGGAGAGGTAGCAACTCAGGGTGGTGTCTAGGTAGCCGCAGTCTAGCCCTTCGGAATTGGTCAGGTGGGTGAGTTCGGTTTCGCAGTCCCATTCTGCTGAGCAGAGGGTTTCGGGGGAATGGTCACGCACGAGGGCGATCGCTTCTTTGCCCCAGGCTACTAATTGCTCGACTGAGACCGATTGGCCTAAATCTGGGTAGCGAATCCGCGACTGGGAAGCTAGTTCGATGGTTTCGGGGTCATTGAGTTGACTGAGAGCGATCGCCCGTTCCACCAATGCCTTGGGATCCACTGCGCCATAGGCCACCGCTAGCCCTGGCCGGCCGTCTTTCCATAGCCGCAGGGCGGTGCCTTCCGACTGGGAGCTTTCCAACTGCTTGAGGCGATTGGCTTCAAAAAACACCGGACATGCCAGCGACTGCGATTGAAATACCTCCGCTGCATCGGCTCCAGCCTGGGCGGCCTGTTTCAAAAGCTGCTCGGCCATCGCCTGCCGCTGTGCATCATCAAAGGTCATAGAACGTTCGCTTCAGAATCGGACAGTATGATGGTTACCCATGGTCGTTCACCCGAGGGCCCTTGCAAAAGGCTGGTCTGGCGGAGGGTTGATGAACCTGTCTGGAGGGGGTCTCCTAGAACAATCCGCCGTCCCATGGGGTGAGTACAGGAGTCACCTCTTTATCTTCCGAGATTTTGGCCCCATTACGCTAAATTTAGTTCTTGCATCAGCCAAAATCCGGTGAAGGCATCGGCATCGGCGTCGGTTTGGGTGGCTAAAAAGTGAACGCCTTGGGCTTGTTGCTTAGCGGTTTCAAAGTTTTGGGCTTCGGTGTTCAGGGTATCGGTGGTTAGGTTAGCCAAGATCCAGGATTCACTTGCACCTGTTTCTAGGGCCAGCACCGGTGGTTTACTGGGCAGGGCTTTGACAAAGGCAAGCTCTAAGCCCGACATCCAAGCGGCCAGGGGCAGGGCCCGGGGCGAAAAAATCAGCACGCCGGGGATGCGGGTATCGGGAGGTAGATCTAGCAATGGAAAGGAGAAGACTTCGCCAAAATCCACGGCCCAGTCTGGAAAGTCGGCAAAGGCGCTGGCTTCTAGGGTGACTAAGGTCCACTGCTGACCCACTAAGGCATCGGGCAGGCGCTGGGGAACACTGTCGCCTAGGTTCACCGATGGATTGGCGCTCGGCTTGTAGTTGGGCATGGCGGGATAGGTTTCAGCCATGCGAACATTCAGCCATTGGTTGAGTGCCACCGTGCGCCGGCTGGGGTAGGCAGGAATGCCAGCATCCTCACAGGCTTTGGTGATCATGTTGGTCATCTGGCGGCGGAAAAAGCGAATGCGATCGGGGGGAGCGGCGGCCTGGGCGATCGCTTCCTCTAAGGCCTGCCGCAGCCACACGGAGTTCACCTCTGTGTTGGCACAAAATTTGCTGTAGCGAAACAGTTGTTCTGAGGGTTGATCAATTTGTAGCGGACTTTCGCAGATCAAGACCTCCCACCGTTTCTTATTGCGCTCATCTAGCACTGGGCGCGAGTAAAAATCGAGTTCCCAAATAATCCCCATGCAGTTCTCTAGCAGATTGTGGACAGTAGGCGTTATGTCAAATCCGGTTAGACGCGCTATTCATTCAAGGCTGTAGCTGTACCCAGATGCCTGTAGCCCCCTGGTCAAGGGGGCGGCGCAGCGGGGGATCTCATACAGGATGTTTCAGCGATGAACAGTCAACCGGACTTGATATTACTCGACCGTATGACCGGCCGAGGTGATGGCTTGGCGCACATCCGCTTCGCTGGAGGTTGTCGTCACCGTCACGTTCTTGCTGTCCAAATCAGCACTCACCTGAGCGGATGCATCCAGTTTGGCGATCGCTTTGGTGACGGTTTTGACACAGGCCTCGCACATAATGGACGGCACGTTGATGGTCATCGCCATGACAGTTCTCCCGTAATCCGTAAGTTCTATGACTCATTGTGCCGTGAGAGCGGCCCCTTGGCTACTCAAGCGATCGCGGTCAGCGCCTCATGCACCACGGTGGCGGGTACCTGGTCGGTGACCATCACCGCGCCAATACTCTGGGGCAAGATAAACCGCACTTGGCCATCGAGCACCTTTTTGTCGTGACTGAGGGCAGCGACGATCGCATCCAAATCTATCCCCGCTGGCAGTTGGGTGGGCAGGCCAGTTTTTTGGATCAAGGCAGTTTGGCGATCGCTCTCGGCGGCGGTCCACATCCCAAGCTGCACGGCAATATGGCCGGCGGCGACCATACCGATGCCCACGGCCTCGCCGTGGTTGACCAGCTTATAGCCCGTCAGACTTTCTACGGCATGACCGATGGTGTGGCCATAGTTCAAAATTGCCCGTAGCCCTGCCTCTTTTTCATCCTTGCTGACTACATGGGCCTTGGCTTGGCAGGAGCGGGTGAGAATGGTATGCAGCAGTTCTTCGGGTAGATAACGGAATTGATCCAGTCGCTTGGCGGCTTCAAGCTGCTCAAACAAATCAGCATCCCAGATAATGCCGTACTTAATCACCTCGGCCATACCGGCCCGGAATTCCCGCGCTGGCAATGTGCGCAGAACCTGGGGATCGATCAAGACCAGGCGCGGTTGATGGAATGCGCCAATCAAGTTTTTGCCCTGGGGATGGTTCACCCCGGTTTTGCCACCCATGGAGGCATCGACCATGGCCAACAGGGAGGTCGGTACCTGCACCACGGCAATCCCTCGCAGCCAGGTGGCCGCGGCAAAGCCTGCCATATCGCCAATCACGCCGCCGCCAAGGGCCACGATGCAGGACGATCGCTCTAGGTGATGGGCGAGGGCAGCATCGTAGATTTTTTGGATGGAGGTTAAGGTTTTGTAGCGTTCTCCGGCGGGCAGGAGGCAGACGGCGACTTGGAAACCCGCTGTTTCTAGGGAGGCCACGACGCGATCGCCATAGTGCTTAAAGATCACCGGATTGGATACCAGCAGGATTTTTTTTCCTGGTGGCTTCACGACAATCTCGGGATCCTGGAGCCAGGTACCTAGGTGGTCTAGCCCTTGGGGAGCGATCGCCACCCGGTAGGACTGTTGGGGCAGATCGACGGTCACAAAAGAGGTTGCTGTCATGGGTGAGGAGGGTTATGCTGCAAAGTTTTCAACGTCTGTGGGCTGTATTCTACTGCACAAGATGGTTCAATAGATGCAGTCGGACTGATCCGCAGTTGTTAGCGTGATGGAGGAATCACTATGTCTGGAGCGATCGCCTATGTGTTGATCTATGGGGGAGCCTTGGCTTTGGCCTTTGCTCTATACCTCACCCTCAAGGCCGTCAAACTCATTTAAGAGGTTGATGCTTCCTAGATTAGGGGAGCTTGGGGGATACCGAGGTGTTGCGCCACCGATCGCAGATGTGTTGGAACACCCCGACGATCCCCTCTGTCTACCTTAATCGGTCTACCTTAAGACGTCAGGTGGACTCCATGAATGAACCTGCCGGGTTTCGACTTCGCTGAACCCTCTTCTCATCGGGAAGGTGAGGTGCCGGGTTTCGACTTCGCTCAACCCTCTTCTCATCAGGAAGGTGTCGGGTTTCGACTTCGCTCAACCCTCTTCTTCTAAGGATTTCAGCCTTGGGCGACGTTGAACGCTTGTGTGTCTGGAAGTCCTTTTCGTTTTTCTGTCTTCGTTCTTCCGTCTTGTGGTGCTAGTTTCTGACCCATCCTATCTGTGACCGACCTGTACCTGTAACCAAACCTGTGACCGCGACCACCCCAACACCGATTAAATTTTTGCAGTCCGTCACATCAATGGCCTGGGTTGAGCAAGCGATCGCTCACCTTGATGTGGTGCTGCTGGATCATTCCCACTGCGAACGTAAGGCGGCTAGTGTTGCCCTTAACCTGATGTTTCGCTATCCGGCCCATACCCAACTGGTGCGCACCCTGACAGCGATCGCTCGGGAGGAGCTGGAGCATTTTGACCAGGTTAACCAGTGGCTAGAACGGCGGGGTATCGCCCTGGGCCCGTTGGCTGCACCCCCCTACGGTGCGGGACTCACGGCTCACATTCGCCGCCAGGAGCCCGAACGCTTGCTGGATTCGCTGCTGGTTGCAGGGTTGATTGAAGCCCGCAGCCATGAACGTTTAGGTCTGCTGGCCGCCCATTGCCCGGAGCCGGAGTTGGCCGCTTTTTATCGCGGTCTCATGGCCTCCGAGGCGCGTCACTACGGCGTTTATTGGACGTTGGCAACCACCAGCTTTAGCCGTGAGCAGGTGAAGGCTCGTTTACAGGAGCTGGGGGCGATCGAAGCCGATCTGTTGGCTACTCTGCACCCCGAACCTCGGATTCATAGCTAAGGGGCGGCTTGATTTTAGGGTGATGCCTACCCTGATCGATTAATCCAAGACCAGAGGGGATGCTTGGGGCCCTGCTGGCGAATTTTCCAAACCTGCAGCTTGAGGCGATCGCGATCGAGCTTGGGCAACCCCCATAGGATATTGCGGCTTTGCCAGACCAAGACCGAGACCGTCATGCCAATGCAGGTCGCTAGACCAATGGCCGGCCAGCGGTTAAAAATGATCGCATAGCGCAATGCTGCCCAGGTAAAGTAATCCGCCCATAGCTCTAGTTCGTGGCGCACATGCCACAGGCTGAGCAGACCCACACTCATCCATAGCCCAAGCACCGCCGTCCAACGGCTATAGACCGTCAGATGGTGTAGGCGCTCAACCTGCTGCAAGAAGGTCGGATCGGCATTGTCTAGGCTGTCCATCTCATCAGCGAATGAGTGGGATTGATGTTCGGGGTGAACCATAGGATCGTACAACTGTGAATGCTGGCATCGATGGCAGGTGGATGCACGATGGCAGACTATCAACCAGGCAAACCATAGCATTTCCGCCTGATTCGTTGCCAGTGGAGGCGATCGCTCTGCGAGGCGGTGTTGCCGTGGCGGCGAGTTACCGGCTGTTAACCAGGGTTGTCGAACTCAGCTTCGATGATCTCGGGTGGGGCTGCCTGGGATGCATCGGTATCGGGTTGCTCGACGGCTTGATCGACGGCTTGATCGACGGGTTGGTCAACGGCTTGAGCGGGTAGCTGATCCTGAGGTACATCAGCAGCATCGACATAGGTGCTGGGCTGACTAGCCAAGGGCTGCTCCGATCGCTCTCTCCACCATGCTAGCAAGGTGCTGGCGATAAAGATGCTGGAGTAGGCACCTGACAGGAAGCCAATAATCAGGGCTAGGGCGAAGTATTTCAGGGTCTCACCGCCAAAGAGGAAGATGGCGACGAGGGTGAGCACGGTGGTTAAGGTGGTGTTGATCGATCGCGCTAGGGTTTGGTTCACCGCGTCGTCTACGATGTCATCAATGGAGCGATCGCTGTGGTAGGTGCTGGTTTCCCGAATGCGATCGTAGATCACCACCGTATCGTTGACGGAGAAACCCACAATGGTCAGCAGTGCCACAATAAACAGGCTATCGACCTCCACCCCCAGCACCAGCCCTAGGATGGAGAAAATGCCTAGGGTGACCAAGACATCATGGATGAGGGCGACGAGGGCAAAGGTGGCGTAGTCTGGCTTAAAGCGAATGCTCAGGTAGACGGTGATGCCCGCAAAGGCGACGAGCAGCGCCAGCAACCCCGATGAAAAAATCTGTTGACCAATCACCGGGCCCACGGTATCAATCTGGGTGCCTTCGGCATCGAGGGGGCCGATCGCTTCCTCCAATGAAGCCTGCAGCTCGGTGCGGGCATCGACATCGAGGACGGAGGTACGGATCGATACCGCCTGCCCTTCATCGCCCACCAACTGCAGGCTACTGCCTAGGAGATTTTTCTCAGCCAAGACATTGCGCACAACTTCCAAATCGATGGGGCGATCGCAATCTGCGGTGGTGCAGTCGCGCTGAAGCTGCAGGCGGGTGCCGCCGACAAAGTCGATGCTGGGACGGAGCGGAGCGCCGATCGTTTGCCAGGAAATGACCATGGCGATCAGGCCGCTGAGAATCAGGATCAACGAAAGGCTCCACCAGAGCGATCGCTGTCGAATGACGTTGAGTTTCATGGGGTCGTCTTAGTCTGAGGTTGAGTGGAGGGGCTAAGGTTGGGGCAAAACAGCTCTGGCTTACGGAATTGGGGAAGACTCAGAGCTACAAATAACAGCGTGCGGCTGCAGGTGAGGGCTGTAAACATACTCACCAGTACCCCAATGCCGAGGGTAAAGGCAAACCCTCTGACAAAGCCTGTACCTAGCCAAAACAGGGCCCCACAGGCGATCAGGGTGGTAACGTTGCTGTCTAGAATGCTGGAAAAGGCGCGATAAAAGCCCGATTCCACGGAACGATAGAGGGTTTTGCCCGATCGCAATTCTTCGCGGGTGCGTTCAAAGATCAGGACGTTGGCGTCCACTGCCATGCCAATGCTGAGGATGAAGCCAGCGATCCCCGGTAGGGTGATGGTGACCCCCAGGATGCTGAAGATGGCAAGGGTGAGCAGCGAATAGATCACCAGGGCAATGTCGGCGATGGCTCCCGGCAAGCGGTAGTAGGCCACCATGTAGATCAGCACAAACAGCAGGCCGCCGATGCCAGCATAGATGCTGCGCTGGATGCTATCTCGCCCTAGGGTTGCGCCGACGGTGCGGTTTTCTACCACTTCCACGGGTACGGGCAAGGCTCCACCCCGCAGTTGCACGGCCAGTTCACTAGCCCGCTGGGCGTTGAAGCCGCCGGAAATGCTGGCCCGCCCGCCGGTGATGCCGCCGTCGGCATAGCGGGCATTCACTTGGGGCGCACTAATCAATTCATCATCCAGGAAAATACCCAGGGTGCGGCCTGTTCCGGCAACGCCAGCGGTTAGGTTAGCAAACTGGTTGCCGCCTTCGGTGTTGAACACCAGCACCACTTCCCAGGAGTCGCCAGCAATGGGCGCTGCGTAGGCATCCTGCAAGCGATCGCCCGTTAGCCCCGTTCGTTCAAACAAGGTGGCGATCGCTTCTCGATTATTGGCGAGGGCTGTTCTAGCATCCTCAATGGCTTCTGCATTGGCTGCCGCATCTACCTGCAGCAGATCTAGCTCCGTTTGCAACTGCTCCCGTTCTAGCAAAAACCGACTGAGGGTTTGGGCGGTGGTATTGGGCTGTTGGCCGCGGAAATCGAGCTGGGCTGTGCCCTGCAAGACTCGTTCTGCTTCTTCCGGATCGCTCACCCCCGGCAACTGCACCAAGAGTTGCCCCTCACCGGCAGTTTGCACCACCGCTTCCGACACCCCCAGTTCATTCACCCGGCGGCTGACGACGTCGCGCACCGCCTCCAGCTTCTCGGCCGTAATTTCCGGTACTTCATCCGTCGTTTGCAATCGCAGGGTCAACTGCGAACCGCCTTGCAAGTCTAGCCCCAGCCGCACCGGGACTTGTACAATCACCACGGCTGCTGCGATCGCCAGTATTAAAATTATCCCTAGAAGGGAACGTTGTCTGCCCATAGTTTCAGACGCTACTCTTTAGCCGCTATCACAACCGCTATGATAGCTGGTTTGGGGACGACGGTTGAATAACTGCCCTAGGCAACTCCCTAGGTGCCTGCGCTAAAGTAGGGCGTAGATTCCTTCTGCATAAAAATTATATGAATCGACGTGACTTTTTATCCTGGGCTGGTGTGGGCGGTTTGGCTACTTTCTTGCCAATTGCGATCGCTGCCTGTAGCCCTTCTGGCTCGAATGATACGGCTGATGCGACGGATGAACCCCAGTCGATTGATGTGGGTAGTTTGAGTGATTTGGACAGCAACGGTAGTTTGTTGGTCGAAAGCCCTAAGAAGGTGATTGTGGTGCGGGATCCGGCTGATGCGTCGGCGGTGCTGGCGCTGACGGCGAACTGTAATCACCGGGACTGTACGGTGGAATGGCAGGCGGATAGCAGTGAGTTTCTTTGCCCTTGCCATCAGTCTCGCTTTGCCCTGGATGGCAGCATTCAAGAGGGCCCGGCCACGGAAGCACTGCGTCCTTTGACGGTGACGGTGGAGAATGATCAAATTAAGGTGATGGCTTAGGCGTCTCTTGGGGCGATCCTGTCGATCCCCGACGTTTTCAACGCGTTGGGGATCTGGGTCTAGTCTGTCAGCATTGCCTGAAACCGTGGATCGTCCCGAACGGCATCAAAGTCGCTGTCGGTTTTTGCCATCTCGCGATACTCA
>RECH01000107.1 GCA_007694125.1 Leptolyngbya sp. DLM2.Bin15 | reverse complement strand
GCCGCTTGTTTACCGTGAAGTGGTGACGCTTTCCACCTTGCGGATAAACAGATCCGTGAAAATGCTCAACACAGTGCGATCGCGGGTGATGATATTCGCACTCACCGACATCCCCGACTGCAGAGGAACGCCATTACCTCGAATAATCAGCTCCTGTTGATCAAGACGCACGGTGGCAGGGAACGAGTAAAACTGACGAATTTGATCCGGCGGTAGGGCATCCGAGCCAATCCACACCACCTCGCCCTTGATGTCGCCAAACTCACTAAACGGGAAAGAATCCACCCGCACGTCTACCTTCATACCGGTGGACACAAAGCCAATATCCCGGTTGGTGATAAAGACCCGCGCCAGCAGTTCATCACTAGGCACCAGCTTCAGCACCGGCTCGACGGTATTGCCCACCACGCCTTGGAGTTGAGCCTGGAGGTCAAACACAATGCCATCAATGGGAGCGCGAATTTCTTGATATTGCAGGTTCAGCGCTGTTTGGCTGAGCTGGCTTTCAACTTCCGAAATGCGCTTTTCATTTTCCACAATCGCTTTATTAAGCTGACTGTTGATCTCCGAAATCCGCTTATCGTTCTCGGCCATCCGGTTCAGAATATCGGTGTTGGAGATGGCGACAGCATTCTGAAACTGCTCCTGGCCTTGGGCGATCGCAAACTGAAGCCGCTCCTGCTCCGTGACTAAACGATCGACCTCTGCTCGACTGTTGACAACCTCCTGTTCTTGACGGGTATATTGCAAACGGGCAATGCCACCTTCTTCAAACAGGGGTGTAATATCACTTAAAATGGCTTCGTTGGTGGCTAGATTAGACCGAGCTGCTTGGAGTTGAATGCGAGATTCTTCAAGCTGGCGTTCGATCTGCGCCACTTCTAATTGGGCTGAGGAAATGCGGCTGCTGGCTTCCGCCTGTAGGGCCTGGAGGCGAAATGCTTGGGCCGATGAAAAGGCATTGCCATCGCTAGAGCCCGTCAGCAGTGAGGCATACAGTTGATTTTCTGCGATCAGAGTGGAGCGGCTCTCCGTTAAGGACAGCATTTCGATCGGCAGGTCTAGATTGAGGATGGCATCTGAATCCAGGGGTAGATTACCCAACTGGGAACGATAGAAGCGATTTTCTTGCTCTAGGGACGTTTTCACCTCCTGCAGAGATACCATCTGAGCATTGGAGGCACGGGTATCGAGACGCATGAGCACATCGCCCTGCTGGACGCGATCGCCATCTTCCACCAAGATTTCCTGCACGACACCATTCACCGGAGCTTGTACGTCTTGTACAGCCCCTTGGGGCTCTAGTTTTCCGGTGGCGGGGACAGCTTCTTCAACCCGAGCAAAGGTAGCCCAAAGGACGGTGAAGGTGGTGACGCCGACAATGCCCCAGATGATCGCATGGGACCAGCGGGCGGTTTGTTGTAAAATCACCGGCTGATCAAAGTCTTCTTCTGTGCGGATGGCACGACTACCGCCGTTGTCGCCATGGGCTGCGCCATTCTCTGACGGTGGTTGACTGCCGTTAGGAGATGGCTGGCCGTTGCCAGCCATGAGGGCCGCGAGGCGCTGATTATGTCCGTTTGCAGATTGAGTCATGGGTCAGTCCTATAGGAACACTAGGATCACGATGAAACGGGCAAGGGAGAAGCAATGTTGACGATTGGGAAGGCTAGAGTTGCGCTTCCTGTTGTTGATAGAGGCAGTAGTAGCGACCGCGCAGGGCCATGAGCTCTTCATGGGTACCAATTTCCACAATGGAACCCTTATCCATCATCAAAATAATGTCGGCATTACGGATGGTGCTGAGCCGGTGGGTGATGAAAAACACGGTGCGATCGCGGAAGACTTGGGCTAGGTTGAGGCAGACTTGGCGCTCCGAATCATAGTCAAGGGCGCTGGTGGCTTCATCCAAAATCAGCAGGCGAGGACGTTGGAGGATGGTGCGGGCGATCGCCACCCGTTGCCGTTGTCCGCCCGATAGGGCCGACCCCCGTTCTCCCACCCGCGTGTTGTAGCCATTGGGTAATCCCATAATGAACTCATGGGCAGCGGCGGCCTTAGCGGCATCAATAATTTCCTCGGCCGTCGCTTCGGGATTGGTCAGGGCAATATTTTCCTGAACTGTGCCGTCAAACAGCAGGGTTTCTTGGGGCACAATCCCCACCTGCCGCCGCAGAGAATACAGCTCGACTTTACCAATATCGTAGCCGTCGATCATAATCCGCCCAGACTCTAGCTCATAAAGCCGTGGCAGCAGTTTCATCATGGTGCTCTTCCCAGAACCACTCAACCCCACAATGCCCACGAAGGAACCAGGCTGAAATTCCACGCTGACATTCTTCAGTTGAGGCGGGCCTTCCTTCGTAAACCGGAAGGTGACTTCATCGTAGGTGACCCGTCCCTCAATTTGCGGCATGGGAATGTTGAGGCGATCCAGTTCATCTGCCTCTGGGTTGGTATCCAAAATATCGCTGAGGCGCTCAATAGACAAGCCAATTTCTTGGAAGCTTTGCCAAAGCTGAGCCAAGCGCAGGAGCGGCCCAGTCACATACCCGGAAATAATCCGAAAGGCGATTAATTGCCCTAGGGTCAGCTCTCCCTGCAGCACGAGGTACGCACCCACCCAGAGCACCAGCAGCCCAGAAAGTTGGTTGAGGAAGTGGCTAGCCGATCCTGCCGTGGTTGAGGTGAGCACCGTCTTAAAGCCAGCACTCACATAGCGGGCATAGCGCTGCTGCCACTGCCAGCGGGCCCGCAACTCCATATTCTGGGCCTTCACGGTTTGAATCCCCGACATCACCTCCACAAGATAGGACTGGGTTTCGGCATTGCGTTCAGCCTTGACCCGAAGCTGCCGACGAATCAGCGGCGAGGCAACGACGGCTAGCCCCACAAACAGCGGGATAATCGCTAAGGCCACCAGGGTGAGCAACCAACTATAGATGAACATCACCACAATGTAGATGACCGAAAAAAGGGCATCCAACACGACGGTGAGCGCCGTTCCGGTGAGAAACTGGCGAATGTTTTCTAGCTCGTTGATGCGGGTGGATAGTTCTCCCACAGGGCGGCGATCGAAATAGCGCAGCGGTAGACGCAGCAAGTGATCAATGATTTCGGAGCCCAGGGAAAGGTCAATGCGGTTCGTGGTGTCAACAAACAAGTAGGTACGTAAACTGCTGAGCAGCGCTTCAAACACCGCCAGCACCACCAAGAAGATTCCCAAGACCTGCAGGGTACTGGCGCTATTTTGCACAATCACCTTATCGATGATCACCTGGATCATCAATGGATTGGCCAAGGCAAACAGTTGCACAAAGAAGGAGGCGATGAAAACCTCAATCAAAACCCGCCGGTAGCGATAGATGGACGGCAAGAACCACTGCAACCCAAAGCGCTGTTGGGGGGTTTGCTGGGTTTTCTTGAGGAGCAGCACCTCCCCTCGTTCGGCAGGGCCACCACCATCGGCAACCGTGCCCCAACTGCGGGCCAGATCGCTGGGTTTTCGCCGCAGCAGCCCCTTGGCTGGATTGGCAATCACCAGTTCCTTCTCGTTGGCCTCATAGATGAGGCAAAGCGTACCTTCCCACTCAATCAGGGCCGGTGCTTCGATGCGGCTGACGGACGAGAGGGGCACGGATACCAACTGGGCAGTCAATCCCATAAACTCTGCTACAGAGCCTGCCAAATCAAGGCTGAGCCCACCCGTGCGCTGGATTTGATCGTTGAGCACACGATGGACAATATCGCGCCGAAAGGGAATCTGCAGATGGCGGCTGAGCATTTGAAAGCAGGCCATGGCTCCATCTAGGGAACCCTTACCGCGAATGAAGGGATAGGACTGGCGACCGGCTTGTTCATCCGTAGCACGGCTGGACAGATCCTGGGCAGCTACCGGGTGAGCTGGTGCATAGGGCAGGTCGATGGTGGTACCCGATACATCATCAAAGGCTGTTTGGGTGGCCGCAGAAGGTTGGATCGCTGGATTGGGCTGGATTGTGGCTTGAGTCAACAGGTCGGACGGAAACCCTACGAGCCGGGCCTCGAAGGAGCCAGTAACATTGATCGAGGTGTCGGCTGTGGGGTTGATGCGGCTGCCGACGGGGTAGGTGGAAATGGCACCGCCGCCGCTGACGAACCAGATGCGATCGCTCTCTAGCTGGGTGGCTGGGGTGATGCCGGGGGGCAGGTTGTAAACCACTGCTTCCGGCTCTGCTTTGAAGGTGAGTTCTTTCAAATCAGCATTGCCGATGGCCTGGCGATGGATTTCTGCACCAATGAGGTCGAAGGCCTCGATCACAGAGCAGCGGGAACGAAACCCTTCCGCAAAGGCTGGTTCTCCCGATAGCAGCCCCAGAAATTCATTGGCAGGCAAGGTGAGGCAAATGGTCTCTACGGAAGCGATCGCTGTTTCACAGGGCAAACCGCGCACGAGGCTCACCCAGCCCAAGACCTGACCAGCCAGCACCATTTCGAGGGTGACCGGGCGATCGGTGCGGGGATCATAGGCCAGTAGCCGTGCCTGCCCTTGATAGATAATCGACAACTGGGCCGGCATGGTATCGCGAACCACAATCGGCTGCCCCATGCGATACCGCAGGAGCTGAGCCATATTGGCCATGCGACTCAACACGGTATCAGGCAGGCGATCGAAGGGCGGAATAGCCGCTAAGAATTCCTTAATGGATGATTTGGTATAGGTCATGGGGCTACTGAGACCGTTGGAGGATGTTGAATGGCATGTAAATCAACTTGAGCAAGCTGCTCATTGAGCCAGGTTTGAAAGCATTCATTCAGCAGGCGCGATCGCATGGCATCATCGAGCTGAGCTGGCATAAACCGCTCTAGGCGCACCAGCACCACCCATTCTCCTACTTGCGTTGGGGGAGCGAGGTCTCCTGGCTGGCTGCTGGCTAGAATTTGGGCTAAGACAGGATGGGGAACGCTCAGCTCCACAGGGCCAATCAGCCCATCGGTTTGGGCCTCCACTCCCTGGGAATATTCCCGAGCTAGCTCCGACAGCGGTTGCTCTCCTTCTGAGATCCGAAAATAAAGCTCGCGGGCAATTCCCGGATCTTTTACCCGAATCAGAGAGTAGATCACCTTATCCAGACTACTTTTTCGCTGTAGAAAGTAGGACTCTAGCTTGCCGCCCCAGGTTTCTTGCTTAAATTTTTCAATCCGGAGTTCTCGGGTGGCTAAGGCCTCAAGCTGGTCTGGCGTCATGCCATATTGGTTGAGCCAAGCCTGCCGACCGGCCTCCTCGCCCAGTTGATGTTGTGTATAAAACTGCTGACAGGCGGCAGCTTTCTCATCTTCTGTACACACAATTTGAGCGATCGCATCATCCACTAAGATCTCTTGGACGAGGTTAGGGAGCATTTGATAGCCTGCCAAGCACGATAGCAGTTGCTCTGGATGAATCGATCGATTGGCGATCTTAAACTCTACCGTCATTGATGTGTATCGCTCCACGTGATGCCGTTAAGAACTCCATGACTTAGTATCCATGGTTAAGATCTCATCCGAGTTTTAAGATACCCAAAACTGAGATCCGTTTCTCGCCCTTTGGAAAAATGTACCTCAATCTTGAGGGATAACTGGCCCCTATAGAGCAAACCTTCAAGTAATCTTTATTAGACATTTGAACAGTCAACGTTGCTAGAAACGGTATTGCTCAGGAAAAATTCATCTGACGCTTAGAGTTTCCCCCTAAAGTGAATCATAAGCGCGATCGCTCCCAGGGTTATCGTGCCCCATCCAGCGATACGCCTACCTACCCTTGGTTGATGGATGGTCATGAGTTACCCATGGCCATGATTCTTATGCTCAGTGAAGATATGGCTTAGGTGGCCAACCATGCAATGGCAAGGATCACCAAGATAGTGATGATGATGGCGATAATGATAACTGTGCTCATGATTGCGATCGCTCCTCGGTTGCTATGGGTGCATCCCACGTTTGTAACCCTCACCCTAAATCCCTCGCCCGACTTGGGAGAGGGACTTTGAATCCAGCTACCCCTTTTTTGGGAGAAGGGGTTGGGGGATGAGGGTCAACTTGCGAAACTGGGATGCTCCTCGGTTGCTGTTCTCTTACTCCGGCTCCCACGTCCGATATGTTAGCGTTGATCACCATGAAGTCCGTTCGCCAGCTTGTGACAACCACTCTGCAACCCATTTGGGCAGCCTTAAACCCCAAATCGCTTCAGTTTCGCTTGACCATTGGAGTCACCTTGGTCTCGCTTTGTGGTGTCGGCAGCATTGCCGTCTGGACGGCTTGGAAAACCCAGCGCTTGCTCATTGATAGCCATAAGCAATTGACCATTGAGGTCATCTCTCGCCTCCCTCAAGACGTGGAGCTTTATGCCGAGATGATGCCCTTGGAAACGGCTATCCAGCGGTCGATTGATAACCGCAGCTTGCCAGGATTAATGATTGTGCTGGATAGCCCGTCGGGCATGGTGACCCCCACCTCCGCCGATGACCTTTTCCTAGAGCGGGCCCAGGCTTTGGTGCAGCGGGGCGACCAACTCACGCGCCTCGATGCAGCCGTTCAACGGGTGGGCGATCGCGCTCTAGTCCTTTGTCGAGGGGCCCTTAGGGTAGACGGCAGTAGCTTAGGCACCCTCTACGTTGCCCAGGATATTACCGAAGAACAGGCGATGTTTATTGCGATTATTCGCAGCCTGTCCTTGGCGAGTTTGCTGGTGATGATGATGATGACCATAGCGTTAGCCGTTTATGTGCGGCGATCGCTCCTGCCCCTGAAGCAAGTAGGACAGCTCACCCGCAATGTTCACCCCGACACCATCGGCACCCTCCGCCTACACCTAGATGCTGCCCCAACAGAGGTGAATGAACTAGCGGAAACCTGTGATGATATGCTCCAACGGTTAGCCACCACTTGGGATCAACAGCGCCAGTTTGTCAACGATGTGTCCCACGAATTGCGCACGCCCCTAACCATTGTTTCCGGCTATCTACAGAGTACCCTGCGCCGCAGCGCCACGTTGACTGAACCTCAGCGAGAAGCCTTAGAAATTGCGGCATCGGAAGCTAATCGCACCATTCATTTACTCGAAGAACTGCTGGAGCTAGCCCGCGCTGATTCTGGCAATTTTCACTATCACCTAGAGACTATCTCAGTCAATGAGCTAATCACTGAACTCTGCGCTATGGTGCAAGGGGCAGGCGATCGCACCTTGAAAATTGAGTCTCCTTTAGATATCTGGGTCGAGGGCGATCGCCAACGGCTTAAGCAGGCCTTGATGAACCTGATCGACAATGCCCTAAATTATTCTGATCCTCATCAGCCGGTGATCATCCGCGTGGAGCAGCGCCAAGGGCAGGTAGCGATCGCAGTTCAAGACTTCGGTTGCGGCATTCCCCTCCAGCATCAGTCTCGAATTTTCGATCGCTTCTACCGTGTCGATGAAGCCCGTGCCCGCTCCACCGGGGGCTGTGGTCTAGGGCTATCGTTGGTGAAAACCCTCGTCGATGGCATGGGCGGCCGGGTCAGCCTCGCCTCCAAGCCCCACGAAGGCAGCACCTTTACTGTTACCCTACCCTTAGCATCTTCAACGCTATGAACCCCCATATCCTTGTTGTCGAAGACGAAACGAAACTAGCCCGCTTCATTGAACTAGAGCTGGGCTATGAAGGCTATGACATCACCGTCGCTCATGATGGTCTGGCAGGGCTCACGGCGGCCCGCGACATCAATCCAGATTTGATTATCCTCGACTGGCTCATGCCGGGGCTCACCGGTCTAGAGCTCTGTCGGCGGCTGCGGGCAACCGGCTCAAAAACCCCAGTGATTTTGCTGACGGCTAAGGACGACATCAGCGATCGCGTGGCGGGTCTAGATGCAGGAGCCGATGATTATGTCACCAAACCCTTTAGCATCGAAGAACTTTTAGCACGGGTGCGGGCCCATCTCCGCCGCAGTCAAGATGATGATGCCGACGTACTGCACTTTGATGATTTATCTCTCAATCGCAAAACCCGTGAGGTATTTCGCGGCAAGCGGCCGATTGAACTCACGGCTAAGGAATTTGATCTATTAGACTATCTGATCAGCAATCCTCGTCAGGTGATCACCCGCGATCGCATTCTTGAAAAAGTCTGGGGCTACGACTTTATGGGCGATTCTAATATTATTGAAGTTTATATTCGCTACCTACGTCTGAAGCTGGAAGCGGAGCAGGAAAAACGGCTGATTCAAACCGTGCGCGGGGTGGGTTACGTGCTGCGAGAGTGAGAGCGATCGCCCCGAGGTTCTCTAGGGGAAACGGCTGCTAATAACCTTGAACTCAAAACCAAGATTTTTCGTCAGACCACCTTGGGTGAATTGCTATCTGGCTGACTGGTTACGATGGCTTTCAATGTGCTGACGCAAAATTGAGTTGATTAAAGCTTTGTAGTCACCACCCCGAGATTGGAACCACTTCAACACATCAGGCTCAATTTGAACTAGCTGCTGTGCTTGGGAAGCAGGAATCTTTAGCGTAGCCTGCTCAAAAAACTCTTCTGTCAATGGTGGAATATCGGAGTAATCAATTCCTTCATCGCCCATAGCCTCTAATGCTTGCCAATTAGTACGAGAGGTATTGCTTAAGTCTTTATTGCTCATATCGATTTGCCCTTCGTGCTGAAATGATCCGAATTATGTCATGGTGTCGTTCTGTCTAAACCACAACCGCTACGCCGTTACCAAGAAAACCGATACCGAACCAACGGTCTTCGCCATAATCAAACCGATCGTCTAGTTCAATTAGCATTGGAGCTTCAAACATTTCAGGAACATCGGCAAAATCAATTTCGTGCTTGCGAATGTTTTCTAAGTTTTTTGCCTCGTTCCACTCAAACTGCATGAACAGCCAGCAACACTAATTGGACTATCTCCATCCCTATTATCCTGTATTTGCCAAGGTTTCACAAATACCCTATGGCTGGGCAAGCGGGGCGATCGCATCCACCCACTCCTAGAACCCTGAATCTTGAAGACAACGCCGTTC
>RECH01000109.1 GCA_007694125.1 Leptolyngbya sp. DLM2.Bin15 | reverse complement strand
AAGTCTAGCTACCTTCTGCTGTTTCTCAGTGAGTAGTCCGTTATTCATTACAGGAGTCTTACAGAGTGTCAAGTCAAGCTTAACATCCAGCCTTCTTATAATTGGGGTAGGGGATGTCCTATACAAATGAGGCTTGACATCTTAAGAAGCAAACGAGTCAAGTTGGACATCCGAGAAGTTATGTCATTACTGTCCAAGGATATTGATCATGGAAAGTCATCACTCATCTATCTTATTGAAATAGAGGGACTTCTGGCTCAAGTACTTGAGACTCAGAAGTCGATCTTAGATTTCTATGTACCCATCAACATTAGAGTCTCATACTGATTCATACCACCCATTTCTTCATTGACAACTCGAAGAATTTCATCTGCCTCCTCATCTTTTCCCTCTCGTAGAAGCTTACGCCGCCTTACCATTAGTTCAACTTTGACATTATCAATTTTTTGACCAGAATCAGACATGATTTTATTCTTGATAGTACAAACTAGATGATCACAGATTAATCTGATTTTGCTCTCACAACTTTTTTATAGATCTGATTTAATAAATCTCAATATGTTTATATCAAGTATTGATGTCTTCAGAGTATGTACAGTGACCCTGGAAATCTTCAACTCTGCTGTCTTGAGTGTCGCTAAGTCTGTAAGTATGCACTGGCAGTTACCGACTGGAGAATGAGTCATCTGACTGATTGGCTACCTCAAACTCGGTAAAGATCTTCGCCTGTTCCAGCACCAGCTCAATTGCCAGAGCTTCCATATCCGGAGGATAGCCATACTTATGTAGTAAACGCTTTACCAGAACCTTCATCCGTGCTCGAACACTTTCCTTGATATTCCAGTCAATCGTGGCATTCTTACGAATACGGATAACCAAAGCAATGGCGAGCTCTCGGAGCTTGTCTTGCCCCATCACGTCCTGGGCGCTCTCATTTTGGGCTAAGGCATCATAGAATGCGAGTTCGTAGGGTTCAAGACCTAGTGCTTCACCCCGAAGTTTAGCGGCTTGAACGTCTTTACTGATGCCGATCATTTCTTGGATGATGTCGGTCACGCTGATGACCTGGTTTTTGTAGCGTTTGAGGGCATCTTCGAGCATCTCGGCTAGTTTGCGACTTTGCACAATGTTGGTGCGGCGCTGGGCTTTGATTTCATCTCGCAGCAGTTTCTTGAGTAATTCAACAGCTAAGTTCTTGTGCTCCATACCTTCGACTTCGGCTAGAAATTCATCGGAGATGATTGAGACATCGGGGTTCTTGATACCTGCCTCATCAAAAATATTGACGACGGTATCAGACACCAGCGCTTGATCTACGACTTGGCGAATAGCTGTTTCGATCTCGACATTGCTGAGACCGCCGTCACCTGGGTCTAATTTACGGAGACCGGCCTGGACAGCTTGAAAGAAAGAGATGTCTTCAGCATGGGATAAAGCTTCGTGATGGTGGGCAATCAGGGCATAGACCTTGGCCAGTGCCGTAACGGCGTTCATAAACCGTTCTTTGAGACTTGCTTGCTTTGATGAACTCACTTGCTCTGAACTAACGAAATCCATAGCATCCTTGAGAATCTTGAGCTTCTCTCCCGTACTTGCGGTGAAGAACGGCTGATAGTCAAACCCCGCCATAATGCCCTCGACCACCTCTAGCTTGGTTGCCAGCAACCCCAGAGCCACCTCCTGATCGAGAATGAGGTCGCCCTTACCACCACTTTTGGAGTAGAAATTAAGGGCTTCGCGGAGATGTTGGGCAACGCCGAGGTAGTCCACAATTAGGCCGCCCTGCTTCTCGAAGTAGACACGGTTAATCCGCGCGATCGCCTGCATAAGGTTATGGCCTTTCATGGGCTTGTCGATGTACATGGTGTGGAGGCAGGGGGCATCAAAGCCGGTGAGCCACATATCGCAGACGATCACCAGCTCCAGCTCGTTATTAGGGTCTTTGAGGCGCTGCGCTAATATCTGGCGCTGTTTTTTGGTGGTGTGGTGCTGCACTAGGTTGCCTGCATCGGAGGCG
Source organism: Leptolyngbya sp. DLM2.Bin15 (assembly GCA_007694125.1). GTDB lineage: Bacteria > Cyanobacteriota > Cyanobacteriia > RECH01 > RECH01 > RECH01. Next base: position 7,008 of record RECH01000109.1, on the reverse strand, counting down.
GTGGCAGTCATCACGACCTTAAGTTTGCCGCTGTTGAGATCATTGCTGTGCCAATGGGGGCGTAGCTTAATGAGTGTGTCGTAGAGGTTAGCCGCTACCCGCCGACTGATTGTGACAATCATACCTTTGCCCCGGTTAACGGTCTGGCGCTGCTCGAAGTGGGTAACGATATCTTGGGCAATGGTCTGGAGTCGCTGGGTAGAACCAACAATCGCCTCGATTTTCGTCTGCTTGGCCTTAGCTTGCTGAGTTGTGCTGAGATCTTCAAAGCTGAGATCGTCTTCTAAGTCATTCAGCAGCTCCCGACCCTGTTCGCTGAGGTCTACTTTTACTAGGCGGCTCTCGTAGTAGATCGGGACGGTGGCTCCATCTGCGACCGCTTGGGCAATATCGTAAATGTCGATGTAATCACCAAAGATATCGGCAGTGTTCTTGTCGGTCTGTTCAATAGGTGTGCCCGTGAAGCCGACGAAGGTGGCATGGGGTAAGGCATCACGGATGTACTTCGCAAAGCCATAGCGGGTTTCTTTGCCGATTTCATTGCCGTCTTGGTCTTTGATACTGACCTGTTTAGCCCTAAAGCCGTACTGGCTGCGATGAGCCTCATCAGCTAAAACAACGATATTGCGGCGCTCACTGAGGCGGGGGTAGAGAGTTTCACCCTCGATGGGAGCAAACTTCTGAACGGTCGTAAAGACAATACCGCCTGAGGCAACATTCAGCAGTTCTCGTACAGCCGTACGATCATTGGCCTGCTGGGGTTCCTGGCGTAGCAGTTGGCGACATCCGGCAAAGGTATCAAACAGTTGATCATCGAGGTCATTACGATCTGTAAGGATTACAAGGGTCGGATTATCGAGAGTCAGCACCAGCTTGCCACTGAGGAAGACCATAGAAAGCGATTTACCACTGCCTTGGGTGTGCCAGACCACGCCCCCACGCTGATTGCTTTGAGTCGCAGTGATGATGCTTTCAACCGCCTGATTGACGGCGTAGTACTGGTGATAAGCTGCCAGCTTTTTAATGCTCTTGAGAGTGACAACCTCAGTAATGGGGTCTATGGTTTTGAGTTTTTCAAATACGGTGAAGTGGCGAATGAGATCAAGCAGCGTTGCTTTGTTGAGCATCTCCTGAACCAAGATCTCGAGTTCATTGGTATCGGGGTGATTGTCGATATCGCCATTGGAGAGTTTGCGCTTCCACTGGCTGAAGCGGGTGTAGTCAGCAGATAGAGAACCAGCCCGAGCCGAGAGACCATCAGAGATAACCAACAGGGCGTTGTAGGTAAACAGGCTGGGAATTTCGCGTTTGTAGGTTTGGAGTTGGTTGTAGGCGGCGCGGAGATCGGCTTTGGCATCGGCAGCATTCTTCAGCTCGATAACCACCAAGGGCAGGCCGTTGATAAAGAGAATGATGTCGGGGCGGCGGTTGTGATTGTCTTCGATGACGGTGAACTGATTGATTGCGAGAAATTCGTTGGTGTCGGGGTTTTCCCAATCCATGAGCCAGAGCTGTTCGGCTTTGGTTTCACCGTTCTGTTGGTATTCAACAGTGATGCCTTCGGTGAGATAGCGGTGGAAGGTTTCGTTGTTGGTAATGAGGTCGGGGCTGGCGATGTTTTGCAGCTCTCGCTGGGCTTGGGCGCAAACGGCAGCGGGAATGTGGGGATTGATGCGACTGATGGCGGCGGTGAGGCGGTCTTTCAGGAGCACATCACTGAAGCTTGAGCGTTTTCCAAGGGCGAGATAGCGACTCCCAGTGTCTCTGACCCGAGAGCCACCACTACTGTTGGTATCGTCTGGGGCAATATCAGCGCCGTGGCTGTAGCGATAGCCGAGAGGATCGAGCAGTTCGAGGTTATAGGCTTCAATTTGGTCTTCGGTGGTGAACTTGCTCATGAGGCTGAGGAGAGTGGCACGTTCTTACTAGGATGCCTGAAAGTTCGGGATTGTCACGGAATGAGTGATGAAGTGATGACGATTGCATTCTTGGTTTAGGGACATCTCAGCAGGAATGGCATCCCAAGAATTAATGGCTTCAATGTCTGAGTGAGCACAATCAGCAGTTATGGCAGCCTCCTAGTGCAGTTTCTCAGGCTTGGATTAAGGAGCGTACGGATAGGATTTCGTCTGAGCGTAAGGGCGCTACTGCGGATTTGGGTACGGTGACGACATCAATAGAGTCACCCTGGGCGTTAAAGACTTCGAGGATATAGCCATCTTCGATGCCGTCTGGGTCGGGGACAATATCAATGAATGTGGCGATGTCACCCCGTCTGAGGTGGTATTCGGGAAAGTCTCGATTGAGTGAGATCCGGCTGTAGAGAGGGATAAGCGTATCGTTCATCGTTTTGGTTTGAGTGTAACAAACTGAATCAGGTTGTCTGTGGTGCGTTCTATCCAAACTGTAACAACTGCAAGGGTATCGCTAGGGCCGATGAGGGGGCCTTCAACGCGGTAGTAAGTGCCATATTTGTTCCACCGATCTGGAGCGGCATCGCAGGTCTGGATCAAGTTAAGGATAGCTTCTTTGAGTTGGGCGGGGTTAGCGGCAGTGAAACCTGCCTGAGCTAGGAATTTTGATTTGTCGTCTTCCCGGCGGGGAACCAATAGGTATTCGGTGAGTTTGGCATCAGGTATGAGGATGGCACCTTGAAGTTTCATGGCTAGGAGGTAATGCGGAGTTTGCCACTCATGAGTTGGGGCAGAAGTGTGTCACGGGTTTGGGTCAGAGTTTGAATGTGTCGTGAGTTCTGATAAATCTTTTCGCGCATTGGATTGACTAGTCTATGGAATCTGTTCAAATTAAGTTGATCAGGAAGCAAAACTTCTGCGATTTCAAAATGTTCTGCATTTACTGCGGGATAAGCACTTCCAGAAGCATTAAAGGTCAGATATTCAACGAATGAATCTGTTGTTACCCAGCTGTATAAATAAGACGAAGGAATGAAGTTCGGTGTCAAAGTAATAAATCCAGTTGAAACTATTAGGTTTTCTGGCGGATGAGTAATAAAGAGATACGACTTACGATTAGGTCTTACCCCTGACCAAATAACATCACCGTGTTTAACTAACCTTCTAGCTCGGCTAGGAGCATTTTTAAGTGAGTATGAAGTAGTGCCTTCTAAAACTCCAACTCCTACAGAAGCAATGTCTACATACTCAATTTCTTTATGACAATAATTCTTGCAAATGCTTTCAGCATTGACTTTGACAACATCCCCCAACCTCCCAACCCGCCAGCCTGCGGGGATGTCGCCTAGCTCGGACGGCACCATTTCACCACCAGATGACTTGTAGGGCTTGCCGTCGGCGTTGGGGAACTCGAAATCGACGAACCAATGTTTGAAAAGGGTTTTCGCGATTTGCTCCAGTGTTTCGTTCTGTTTGCGGAGGTTTTCAATCTTGCGATCGAGGTTGGAGAGGGTAGCCGCAATTTGACTCTGAGTTTCCAATGAAGGAACCAAGATTGGATAATCGGGTAGTTCAGTTAGTGGAATACGATTAACCGTGCTCCCGTGCACGGTTCTAGATTGAATCGTGGCTTGAAACCCTGGTGACAAGTAGGTGTAGAGCAAAAATTGAGGATTCACCTTCGATGTATCAGGGCGCATGAGAGCCATTCTGCGACCAAGACAGCAGCGAAGCCCCGCTGGTATCAGCGCAGCCTCTCCCAATCGTGTTTCATAGGAAAAAACGAGATCATTTTCTTGAGGGGTTACTCGTTTAGTCCACTTCTTGAAATCCTGTTCTGATAAATGGTCACTTTTAGATAAATCAATGCTCCCTCTGTTCAAGCTTGAGATACCTAAAAATATTGGACCTTCATCTAATCGTTTAGGTGTTGCATGTGGGCCATCATAAATCCCTTGGCAAAGTGTCTTAAGCTTTACTTCTTTCCACTCACTCATATCTCAAACCCCGCGATCGCCAACTGCGCTCTAATCTTGCTAACAAACACCCGCGCCTGCTCCAAAAGGTCGGTGGCCAGTGCCTGATCGGGCGTCAGCATTTCGCCATAGTCGCTTGCTTGCCGCTCGTCAAACGCTCTATGCAAACTACGAGATAGTGTCTTAGGCAAAATACCCGTCTTCACAAATTCACGATCAAACAAGCTAATTACCCCGCTGTGCTTTGAGGTTCCCAAGCCCTGCGTAGCCAACAACCCCGCAACAGCATAGAACATCGCATAATACGAACGATTCACACTGCCCCGAAACGCCGATTGAGCCAGCAGAATTTCCGCTTCTCTCAACGTCTCGTCTGCTTCGGATAATCGATATTGCACCAATAGTTGCAATTGGCGACCGCTCATACAGCAATGCCTTCTTCTAAAACCTTTGCCAGTAGTGGGTTGGCTCCCACTGCTCCTTCCCGGATTTGTGCTTCCGTCACAACAAACGTAGAAATCACGCGATCGTGCTCAAAGCCAATTTCCCAGGCCAGGTCGTGAATTTGTTCACGGAGGGTGCGATCAAGCGTTTCAACCTTAAGGAACACATCAAGGTCGGAGTCCTCTCTAGCATCTCCACGGGCTCTAGATCCAAACACCCGTAAATCAAAAGTGGGGATGATGGTTTCCAAACGCGATCGAAATGCCACAGCAATCTCTCGATCCACAGGAGCCATTCCTTCCAGTTGATCAACCGACTTCATACCTGAAACCTCGCGATTCTCTTCCACTCACTCATAGCTCAAACCTCGCGATCGCCAACTGCGCCTTAATCTCCTGATCCAGCGCCTCCGCGCTCCGCGCCACCAATGCCGTCTTAATATACTTCATCGTGGCTACCAATATCGATTAAAACAATCAAATCCTCACTGGTTTCGGGATCTTGCTTAAAGGCAAAGATAATCCGGCAGTCATAGGCTACTGAACAAGCCCATAACCCTTCTAATTGTCCTGTTAACTTGTGAGACTTTAGCGAAGGCATAAATGGATTGACACTCAAGGTTTCTAAAGTTGTCAAAATCTTGTCTTGCAACTGAGGATTCTTCTTCACCAGTCGCTTAAAGCTGCGCTTAAACTTACTGTCTGTCGTTAAAATCATTCATCCTCATCAGACAGCAAATAAGCATGCATTTCTTCAAAGCTACCTCGCTTTGCCGTTCCAGCCTCTACCGCCTGGAAAGCTTCCTGAGCATTCGCGGCAATCTCAGCTCGTCGTACTTCAATCCGGCGTTTATGAATCAGCTCAAACAGAAGCTCTTGATCTTCTTGTGAAAGTTCCTCAATCGATTCAATAATTTCTTGAAATGTCATACTATTTTTCTCCTGTTCAAGACGTTCGACCTACTCGCAATAGATCTGTACTGTCGCTAAATGTTTGGCCTTGATGCAGCTCCAGCATGGCCAGAACCCGCTGCTTAGAGTCTTGATGGCTTCTCTTCTGGATGGACTGGTAAATCACCATTGCCTCAATATTCTGATTCTGGACAGGTAACTGCAAAGACAATACCCCATCCTGGCCCACATGAGCTTTTACTTTGATGCTTTCCATCCGGTTAGCCTCCTGATAACCCTAAATGACATTTTTAAACTCCCTAGACGGCGCGAATCGCCTCTTTTAGCACCATCTCTCGCAGATGGGGGCGCAGTGAATTTGGCGTACCCATATCCAGCCCAAAAGCTCCTCTAAATAAGCCTTCAGCCCCAGTAAGGTAAACAATGGGCGGGTGAACCCCACCCAAAAATCCACGTCACTGTCTGAGGTCGCCTTATCCCTGGCTACCGAGCCAAACAAAAATAGCGACTTAACCGCAAATTCGCCCAGGCGATCCCGATGGGCCTTGAGTTTATCGAGAACCTGTTGCCTAGCCATTAGTTCAAACCCTCCAGGTCAAAACCCACCTTCGCTAATTGGATCTTAATGTCCTGATCTAGCGCTGAGGCTTCCTTCATTTGCGCTGCCAGTTCTGCCGTCAACACCGCCATCTTGTCTTCAAACGGCACCCCATCATCCTCTTCATCAGGAATGCCCACATAGCGCCCCGGTGTCAGCACAAAGTTGTGCTTCTCAATCTCCGCTAGCTTTGCTGACTTGCAAAACCCTTTGATGTCTTCATAGCTGCCAGTTTCCCGCTTCCACTCGTGATAAGTGCCCGAAATCCGCTGAATATCCTCGTCTGCAAGAGTGCGATTGCGGCGGTTCACCATGTAGCCCAGCTCAGAGGCATCAATGAACAGCACCTCCCCCTTGCGGTTTCGGCTTTTATTACCGTTCTTGTGCCGACTGAGAAACCACAGACAGGCCGGTATCGCCGCGTTGTAGAACAATTGGGTGGGTAGCATCACAATACAATCCACCAAATCTGCTTCTACCAAAGCCTTACGAATCTCACCCTCACCCCCTGTGTTCGACGATAGCGACCCGTTCGACAACACAAACCCTGCGGCTCCGGTGGGGGCTAGGTGGTAGAGAAAGTGCTGTATCCAGGCAAAATTGGCGTTACCTACGGGTGGCGTTCCATACTGCCAGCGGCCATCTTGCCGGAGTAAGTCACCGCCCCAGTCACTGTCATTAAAGGGCGGATTGGCGATCACAAAGTCTGCCTTTAGGTCTTTGTGGGCATCGTTCAAAAACGATCCTTCGGGGTTCCAGCGGATATTTGAGCCATCAATACCCCGAATCGCCAGGTTCATGCGACACAGTTTGTAGGTAGTCTCATTGCTCTCTTGGCCATAAATGGAGATGTCATCCAGCCGCCCCTGGTGATGGCTAACAAACTTCTCACTCTGTACGAACATTCCCCCCGAACCACAGCAGGGATCAAATACTCGCCCTTGGTAGGGCTCTAGGATTTCTACAAGGACTCGTACTACTGACTCTGGCGTGTAAAACTGCCCCCCTTTCTTCCCTTCTGCCAGGGCAAACTGACCGAGAAAGTACTCGTACACCTGCCCCAGTAAATCAGCCTGCCGAGGTTCCGTCTTAGAGGATGTCTGAAAAGTCTAAATGATCACGCCAGCCGCCTCAGCATCAGGCGAATGGAAGCTAGATAGATCCAG
>RECH01000110.1 GCA_007694125.1 Leptolyngbya sp. DLM2.Bin15 | reverse complement strand
CATCTCCCCATTCTCAGAGGGGGGATCCACCCTCCCCTAACCTTTAGATACGCCCTTCACGGAGATTCTTCCTCTAATCACGAGTTAGCAATGCCTTAAAGCGCTTTACCACAGTCAGCTACGCGACGCCCAGGCACTGTCCTGCTAAGGGGTGATACAACCCTAAAAGCCTTATCCGGCAAGGCTTTTAGGGGATTTCCTCGCAAACGGCCAGAAGCCAGTCAGGCAAAGGCTTTTGGCCACTCATCACCCCCTAAGCTGACAGTGCCCACCGTTGTACAGCTTTCGTTCTCAGTTATGACATACCGAAATGCTATCTCTTGATCTTCAGGACACGCAAGAAGAAAGAAACGAACCGCATCAACGATATGCTGGACGACATCTTGGCCGACTGCCAAGGAACAGAGGACATTCTAGGAGAAGTCTGGCAGGCTCAAGCAACTCAGCCAGCGCCTGGTCGAGTGCGTTTGGCCAGAGAACAACCTGATCTCGAACCCAGCCCTAAATTCAAGCAATACCACAAGCACTGACGCCATGCCTGCTGACCGCATCTCAGAACTACTCGAAGACCTACGCCTTCGCGATCAAACACGCTTCGAGCTTGTGGATGCACTGAGGGAGATCATTCTGGGTTTAGATTCCTCCATCTTTGAGGAAGTGAAATATGGTGGTTTACTGTTCTCTGCCGAAAAGCCGTTTTGTGGCGTCTTCTCCTATACAAAGCACGTATCGCTGGAGTTCAGTGCAGGCGCATTACTTCCAGATAATTTCAATGTGCTGGAGGGAAAAGGCAAAATGCGTCGGCACATTAAACTGTCGTCGATACATGACATCTCGGCAAAGTACGTCCGTGAGTATCTTCTTTTGGCGCTCAAGGTATCTACTAATTCGTGAGCAAATAACAACTGCCTACTTACCGGATGGGTGGGGAACCGAACTGGGGGCGATCGCCAAAAGTTCTACCTCAGATCTCTAAATACATTCCCAGGAATGCTATCCTATTCCTGGGAATGTATTTAGGTGTAACGCGATGTCCCTCTCTCGCCGCAACTTTATTACGATTGCTGGTTCGGCCGCCGTTGTGGTGGCCGCTGGTCATCACCTGGTTCGTCGCGATGCCATGCCAGCGGTGGCGATCGCCCCCTGGTCTGACCCTGGCGCAGCGGAGCCGGATCGCCGCAAACGGCTGCTGGCCTATGCCATTTTGGCCCCCAATCCCCACAACATGCAGCCCTGGCTGGTGGATCTCAGCCAGCCCGATCGCATTGATCTGTACTGCGATCGCGATCGCCTGCTGCCCCACACCGATCCCTTCTCTCGCCAGATCTTGATCGGCCACGGTGCTTTCTTAGAACTGCTCGATCTGGCCGCCAGCGCCGAGGGCTACCGCACCGAGATCACCTACTTTCCAGCGGGCGAGTTTGGCGATCTCATTGACGACCGCCCTGTAGCCACCGTGCGCTTAGTGGCCGACCCCAGCCGCACCCCCGACCCGCTGTTTGAGCAGATTTTGCAGCGCCGCAGTGCCAAGGTGCCCTTTGCCGCCACCCCCCTCACCGCCGAGCACGGGCAGGCTCTAGTCGCCGCCTACCGCGATCCCACCTGCCCCCTCACCATTGCCACCGACCAATCCCAGGTGCTGGCCCTCCAGGGCGTAGTGCAGTCGGGCGTGGAAATTGAGCTACGCACGCCGCGCACCTACCAGGAAAGCGTGGATGTGATGCGGATTGGAGCTCGCGAAGTGGCCGAGCACCGCAACGGCATCGACCTCACTGGCGTACCGATCAGCATTGGTCGCCTGCTGGGGTTGGTGAACCGCGAAAAGCTGGCCGACCCCACCACCCAAGCATTTAAGTCTGGAGTGGCTATGTATCGCCAAATAGCCGTTGCCACCCCCGCTTTTGCCTGGATCACGACCGTCGATAATCGCCGCACCACCCAGTTAGCCGTGGGCCGTGCCTACGCTCGGCTCAACCTTCAGGCTACGGCCCTGGGGGTGGCCATGCACCCCATGAGCCAGGTGCTGCAAGAGTATGACGAGATGCGATCGCTCCAGCGCGGCTTTTTGTCGTTGCTCAATGTGGCCGAGGGCGAGACGGTGCAAATGCTGGTGCGGCTGGGCTACGCGGCCCCCCAACCCCCCGCTCCCCGGCGAGATCTGCAAGACTTGCTGCTAACCTGAAAAGCTATGACCCACCATCAGCCTGAAAAACTCACTCAAATCTTGGTCTGGATTGGAGTCGCCAACCAGCTGATGACGACCCGTTTCAACCAGTACATGGCCGACTACGACCTGCCGCTGCCACAGTTTTCGATGCTGAACCACTTCAGCCGAAATCCTGCGGAGGGATGCACCATCACCCAGCTAACGGCGGCGTTCCAGGCCAACCAGCCCGCCATTACCAAAACTGTGCAGCATCTGCTCAAAAAGGGGTATTTGGATGTGCAGGTGAGCGAGAGCGATCGCCGGGTCAAGTATCACTACATCACCGAGGCGGGGTTGCAGGCGCACAGCCAAGCGATCTCTCGCATTCTGCCCGATGCCCAGATGATCTTTGCTGACTGGAGCCGCGAAGATGTAGACACCCTGCACCAGTCGCTGTTTCAGCTCAAAAACTGGCTCGACGACCACCGCGATACAGTGGCCAAAGCCACCGAGCCAGAGTCACCCCCTCGGTGATCCCCATTGCTGCTCCTGCGATCGTTAAAGCGACAGACGCGATCGCCATTATTGGTGTGAGGTGACAGTACTGCAAGAGGCCGATAGTCAGCAGCGCTATCACCATGATTTTGTGACCTTACATCCGGTGGCGGGGGTTCGCACTTCCACATTTGCAGAAACGATATAATGCCCTGTCCGCCACTCTGATTATGGGGCTGTTGTGGAGTTTATGGCATTTACCGCTGATCTTTTTGACGGGCAGCCCGATGGCTCAGTCTCCTTTACTCTGGTTTATTAGCATCATTAATCCGGAGCGGTTCATGGCAGCGTTAGAGTTTTAAAGGGAAAATCATGAAGAAACTTCATATTGCAATATCCACAGATAAAATCAACGAAACCGTCGCCGACTATTCTGCACGCTTAGGCAAGCAGCCGTGTTCATCCATTCCTGGCGAATATGCACTGTGGAGAACGGATTTTTTGAATGTTTCTGTGCGTCAAGACCCCACTTGTGAGGCTGGCTCCCTAAGGCATTTGGGTTGGGAGGATCCTACAGCGCCTGAGTTTACACAGGATACTGATGTAAACGGTATTGTCTGGGAGCGATTCACCGCACAGCACCAGGCTGATGAGATCAATGAGATATGGCCAGAAGCCAACTATCAGCCTTGAACACTAACAATCGGCGCGTGAGACTGTCTGCCTCATAAAATTGTACCGCTACCGAAGACAGCCTCTGTCTATCCGTCAGTCAACCCGTTGGCCATACTCCAGCTTAATCAACTGATCAGCCAGGTGAAAATAGCGATCATCATGGCTGATCACCAAAACGGCTTTGCCCTGCTGTTTCAGCTCCAGCAAAATTTGCTTGTAGAAAATCTCGCGAAAATAGGGGTCTTGATCAGATGCCCATTCGTCAAACAAGTAAACGGGCCGATCTTCTAAATAGGCTGTTAGCAGGGAGAGCCGCTTCCGCTGACCTTGCGATAGGTCAAGGGTCGAAAGCATGCCCTGATTGACCTGAACTTTATGGTCGAGTTGAAGCTGCTGTAGATATTTCTGGGCTTGGGTGTCTAAACTTTGCAGCTGTAGGCCCAGCAGTCGCTCAAACAGGTAGAAATCTGAAAACACCGCAGAAAAGAGCTGACGATAGGCATCCAGACTACCGCCATCCACAACGTTGCCGTCCCAGCGAATCGTGCCAGATTCTGGCTCATAGAGACCGGTGATCAGTAGACTTTATCGGTTATAAGAGGGTCACGCTATTGGTAGCGGCTTACGAGGACAGTCATCTCCACTTTGGCTCTATCAGTAGAGTCCTCGATTTATTTCCAATTAAGTCTAGTTTAGCCAGGGTCGATTTACCGCTACCATTGCCGCCGACGATGAAGACGAGCTCACCGGGCTTAAACGACAGACTGATTGGCCCCAGGGTGAACTGTCCATCGCGATCGGTGTGGTAAGTATGGGTGATCTGATCTAGCTCGATTTGCTGAGAGAGCGATCGCGGCGAGCGCGCCATGGCGCTGGTTGTTTCAGCCTGACGTGAGAGAGACAAGCCCAGTTCATCGATTTTTTTGAGGGCCACGCTACCTCGGCTCAAAACAGGCAGCACAGACATCATGCTTTCAATCGGTCGCGCCAGATAGGTAATGGTGAGCGCGTAAGCTGACAGCACCGGAGTGGTGATCTCAGTCAGCTGCGGTAACCCAAAGACTAAAAATCCGAGAATACCAAAAAATAATAGGCTGCTAAAGTTTAGTGTCAGGGCAGCAACGGTTTCAGCCTGCACTTCGTAATCTCGAAAGGTGGCAGCCGTCACCTCTAGTTCTTCATCGAGAAACGCATATCGCCGGGATGAATTGAGTTTCAGCTCTTTAACACCATCAGTGATCGAGCGGAAGTGCTTAAACAGTGCATCTTTCTGATTTCGGGCCATTTTCAACAGTGCATACATATGGTTGAGCATCACCTGGATGACAACCAGAGCAAACCCAATCACGACTAGCGTGATCAAAAAGACGCCGACTGACAGCCAGGCCAGATAGCCCAAACACCCAATCACTAATGCTGCGTTGACCAGCACCAGGGGAAGATTAAAAACCGTGGCGGAAATGGCATCGATATCATCGGTCAGGGATGCCAACAGTCGGCTTGCACCCAGTTCTTCCAGCCGCCGCAATGGGCAAGACAAAATCCAGTGACTGAGCTGCAACCGCATTTTGTAGATCGCTTGCTGAGACAGCCGGGCCAGCAAAATCTGTGAACTACTGCCCGCCAGTAGAGTGATGAGGGCTAAGCCCATAAACCTCACTAGCACACCGCTGGGCTGTTGCCCTGGGGTACTGATGGCCGCATTGATCGAGGCAATCAGCAATACGCTGCCTGCGCCGCTCAAGGCTCCGGCCAAACTTGCGATCGCAACCGTTATCCAGGAAGAGCGGAGCAAAAAACTGATCAGTCTCATGGTCTCAGATCAACTGGCTACGGAACAACGGGCCTCAAATCTTGTAATTGATAACCATTATCATAATAGCCCGTTACTCGATCTATGGGTTTTGTGTCATTTGGCAGGAAAACGGCCCCTGTGCTGAGGCTTTCAGGGGTCAGACATGATTAGTCTCAGCCCTACAGTGCATTAGGCGATCGCATTACTACACCCCACAACACCATTTATTATTATGGTCACCGACTTAGCACCTATCTCTCACTCTTTTCTCGCCTGCAATTGATATGACTCATCCCTACTCCGGTGGATGCCAGTGTGGACAAGTGCGATACGAGATTCGCGCTGAACCGTTAGGTCTCTATGTCTGCCACTGCACAGAATGCCAAAAACAGTCGTCCAGTGCCTTTGGTATGTCCATGCCTGTTCCTCGGGAGGCTGTTGTCATCCTCAAAGGTCACCTCAAGGAATGGAAGCGCCCCGCCGATAGTGGACGTGAGGTGAGCTGCTTATTTTGTGACAATTGTGGCACTCGGTTATTTCACAATCCTGCTCGAAACGTTAACATTACGAACGTCAAGCCTGGAACCCTGGATGACACAAGCTGGCTAAATCCAGCGGGCAACCTGTGGACTCAAAGTGCCCAAAAGTGGGTTGTAATAGACGACAAAACCTTAAACTATGACGCGCAGCCCAGCGATTTTTCTTCCTTGTTTAAGCGCTTTAACATGGGGCATAACAGAAATCAAAAATAGCTGATTACATCACTCTTTTCCTATTTCAATAGACATCCTGAAAATGGCTAACGCTTTCTACCCTCGTGCCCTCGACTGGCCAGCACCCCGATGGCTCTGACAATCCGTGCTCACTTCGACCTCGATTTGATGCCCCATAGCAATGACTCTCGTCCCATCCGCCACGCCGACCTGTCGGTCAACTGCCGTGTCTGCTGGTGGATTGAGGAGTAGGCTCACCCAGAATTAGCATCAGCAAAGCAGCCGTCGGCCATCATAGACTAGTCATGATCGTCGTTCTCTATCTTCCTCGTGGATGCCTAGTCCAGCCTCCAATTCAGAATTCCTCCAGCAGTGGCACTATGCGCTAGCCCCCTACAACCTGGGCTATAAGGTCAAACTTGTGTCTCAACTGATGTATCGCCACTTTTTGGAGCGGTTAGAACCTCACGGGCTAACACCCTTTCACTATCTGGTGCTGTGCTGTCTTTGGGAAGAAGATGGGCTATCTACTTCAGGTATTGCCGACAAGCTCAAGCAACTGGGGGCCACCCTCACAGGGGTAGTCGATCGCATGGAAGACCGCAAACTCGTCTACCGTGAGCGCGACCCCAGCGATCGCCGGATTATCCGTATCTGGCTCACTGACGAGGGCAAAGCTCTGATGACCGTCCTCCCCCCAATTGGTGCAGAGACTATCGACCAGGCCACTGCCGGGATTCCAGAAGCGGAGCAAGCCGCTGCCATCCAGGTCTTAGATCACATTATCCACAACCTGATCTAGGAGACCTTCGCCATTGATGTTGACTCCAGAATTTACTTAAGATATTAATAGTCAATGCATTAAGTAATTGAGGCCCGGTTATTTCAGCCTGCCATCAGCCTGCACAGGCTCCCACCTACCCAGCAAGGAGAAACCATGTCAAAGCTCTCGATTCAACAGAAAAACTGGCTGTTGTCCGCCCATATTGGATTTGCCGCCCTTTGGACAGGGGCGGTCTTGAGCATGTTCCTGCTCTCGCTTCGGAATATGACGTCGAGTAGTGGAGATGCCCTTTACACGCTCAATGCCGCCATTAACTTGCTAGATGACTACATCGTGATTCCTGCTGCCATTGGTTCAGTGCTGACCGCCACAGCCCTGTGCTGGACGACCAACTATGGCTTTACTAAGTTCTATTGGGTGATCACCAAGTGGGTCTTGACCACGGGGTTGGTAGTATTTGGCACCTTCTGGCTCTTTCCCTGGGGCAATGAAGCAGAGCAGATAGCCGATCAAGCTGGGCTACAGGCGTTGGATAGCGCGGCCTATGCCTTTGATGCCAAGGGAGTGCTAATCGGCACCCTAACCCAAGCTATTTTCTTAATCATCATCATTGGCATTTCGACCCTTAAGCCCTGGGGAAGGCGAAGGACTGCAAAACAGGCTCAAAATAACTAAGCCAACTCCAGTTCTCTGTTGGGCGCAATGCGTAGATTGGGTAGCCGTTCTAGTAATGCACTTAGAACAATCTTGGCCTCTAATCTGGCCAGTGACGCACCTAAGCAAAAGTGAATGCCATACACCAGATTTGACTATATCCCTTTTAGCCAGAGTCTTTACTCGGAGGGGTTTGTCATTAAACATTGCTCAGTTGGGCTAACTCAAAGGGATCATGAGAGCAAAAAATGTGAACCTTGGCTGCGGGGTTATTGGCTAGTTCCCTAAGTCGGGCCTGATTTTGAATACGCGCCTTCTTGTCTACATCCAGTAGTCCCTGGTATTCAACGATCCCTGGATAGACCGAGCCGTACTGGAGTTCGGAGTGATGCACATAGGCATCGCCTGCGTGGAGTAGCCAACTGTCAGATTGCCGAATGGCGATGCCTGCATGCCCTCGGGAGTGCCCTATCAGCGAAATCAAAAGAATATCGGATGGCAGCCCCTTAAGCTGCTTCACAGCCTGAAAGCCGTTCCAGGTTTCACCTTGAGGTTCGTAAAGTTGCCACTTAGCGACACGACTCCACTGCACAGGTCGGTACCTCCGAACCCCCCAAAATCCTTGGCGCTCTTTTGCTGCTCGTAGCTCTTCGGCCATCACATGCACCGTGGCATGCGGAAAATCACTAACTCCGCCTGCATGATCAAAATCTAGATGTGTAAGGACAATATGGCGCACATCGTTGGGGCTATATCCGGCAGACTTCAGTTGAGCAAGCGCCGTCTCCTGGGGTCGGAGCTGGAAGTTGTTCATTAGTAGAAAGGTAGAGCTGAGCCGGGGAACAGGGCGTTGTATGTCCTCGGTGCCAAGGCCAGTGTCAACTAGCACCAGCCCATCCGCTGATTCAATAAGTAGGCAGTGGCATACCAGCTTTGCAGTTAGGCCTTTGCTAATGCCGTCAATTAGCCGCCCACCAAGTGGGCAATTTGTACCGCAGTTGAAGTGATGAATGTGCATATAAATAGCTTGAGTACTGTTTGAGTGTGATCGTCTCCACAAGCCCAGCTAGGGTTAAAACAAGGGCAAGCACACCATTGTTTTTCTTGACGAAATTGTGGGTTATTATCACGCTTGAAAAAGGCTAAATCAGCGGATTCGTGATCAAAATAACACTGGCAAATATTTAATGCCATGTACTTCGATGGAGGAAATAAACTCCAGCTTTTTGTTGGGCACAATGCGGAGATTAGGGAGCCGTTCTAACACTGCACTTAGAACTATTTTGGCCTCTAGTCTGGCCAGCAACGCACCCAAGCAAAAATGAATACCATTGCCAAAGGCGAGGTGAGGATTGGGATCACGATCGATCATAAACACCTCGGCGTGCTCAAACTGGGCCTCGTCTCGATTGGCCGCACCGATCCAAACGGTGACCATTTTCCCGGCTGGAATAGTCTGCCCATGGAGCTGAGTTTCGACCTGAGTGAACCGTGCCATAGCCTGTACGGGCGATCGATAGCGCAAGACTTCTTCGATCGCCAGCGGCAGCAGTTGAGGATCTTGTTTCAGCTGTGTGAAAGCCTCTGGATAGTCGTTAAAACGCAAGTTCAAATCTGAAGTGCATCAGTGCCTGGTGCATCCAGATAGAATACTTCGAATGGTGTTTTGTAGTCAAGCGATTTTCTTGGTCTTTTGTTAATCAGTATGACTGCTTTTTCTAATGCTTCTGGCTTCACTATTCTGAAGTTCGTTTGCTTTGGAAAAAACTGTCTTAATAATCCATTCGTATGTTCAT
>RECH01000174.1 GCA_007694125.1 Leptolyngbya sp. DLM2.Bin15 | reverse complement strand
GGTGATCGTGGGACGGCTCGACCAAATGACCGATCTGACCCGCACAGCCAACCTCACCCGTACCGTACTCTACGTGATCAGCCCTGCCCTGGCCGGTTCCGCTGCCGCCCGATCGCGCCTCTACAGCGGCGACCATGCCCATATTTTCCGTCCCAAGAGCCAGGTATGATTTGGCTGATTGGCGGCACCAGCGAAAGCCGCACCGTTGCCATGGCCCTCGATGCAGCGGGTTTGCCCTGGCTGGTAAGTGTAGTCAGCGATCGCGCCCGCCAACTCTATGAAGGACGGTCGGGTGCCGTTCACGTAGGGGCCTTATCCCCAGACGCGATCGCCCACCTGATCCAAGCCAACGGCATCCGCTGCATCGTCGATGCGTCCCATCCCTTTGCCGTCGATATCTCCCAGCAGGCGATCGCCACCGGGTTACCCTATCTGCGCCTAGAGCGTCCTTCTCCAGCGATCGCCCCTAGCACGATTTGCTTACCTACCTGGGATGCTGTTTTACAGGAGAACTACCTAACTGGACAACGAATTCTGTTAACCGTGGGGGTTAAAACCTTGGCAAGATTTGTTCCCTGGCTGCATCGCGGCACCTTCTGGGCTAGGATCTTACCCGTTGAAGTATCCATACACCAAGCCATCCAGGTAGGATTCCCCAGCGATCGCTTGATTCCCATGACCCTGCCGGTGACGGCAGATCAGGAGCGGGATCTCTGGCGATCGCTGTCCATTGATACAGTGATCACCAAATCTGCTGGGCAGGCAGGAGGACTGGACGTGAAACAGCAGGTAGCCCAAGATCTAGGCGTGCGGCTAATCGTGATTGACCGGCCCGCGATCGCCTATCCTCAGCAAACCTCGGTTGTTGCAGATATCCCTCCTTGGTGTCAGCAGCAGGTAGGGGTGAGAGAAATGACGTGAGTTTGGGCTAAAAAGTCTTTTAACCTAGGTCGCTGTAAAGTAGCAGGTCAATCTATTACTATTGAATCATAGTAATCCTTAGACATGAAAACATTGATACGGATTGAGCGTGACGTCAGGATGGTTGTGAGGTGATCAAGTTGATACAAGAGGCTGATCGATGAGACTGGATCGTTTAGAGATTCGCAACTTCAAAAAGTTCTCAACCTATACCCTCGATTTGCATCCTCAATTTACCTTGTTGGTAGGTGATAATGGAACGGGTAAAACTACACTGCTTGATGCACTAGCCATTGCTGCCGGGGTGTGGTTAGTGAATTCTCCCGATACCACTCTTGCCAATAGCAAGCGTAATATTCGCACCAGTGAAATTCATCTAGATAGTATTGAAGCGAAGGGTATTGCCCAATTCATTGAGCGTAAACCCGTCGAAATTAAAGCCTTGGGTTGGATTGGCAATCAAGAAATCCAATGGCTGCGACACATTAAAGAACATGGCTCCCGCACTTCAAATGTTGAGGCTAAGCCAGCCCTCGACATCATCAGCGATCTCTATCGGCGTGATCAAGCAGGAGAAAAGCTTTGGTTTCCAGTATTAGCCTACTATGGAGCTGGTCGAGCTTGGCTTCCTTCCAACCAAACTGATCCAAAAGCGAGTTCTGGCAAGGATATTGCCCGCCGTTGGCATGCCTTTTATGATTGCTTTGAAGAACGCATTCGCATTGCTGATCTACAAACTTGGTTTCAAAAGGAGGCCCTAGCTGCTCTTCAACGCCAAGGCACTATGCGGCTTGGATTTCAGGTTGTGAAGTTTGCCATTCTGCGCTGTATTCCTGGTGCTGATAATCTTTGGTTTGATGGCGATCGCTCTGAAATTGTAGTCTCCATTGATCGCTACCCAATTCCCTTTAGCAACCTCAGTGCTGGGCAAAAAATGATGGTTGCCCTAATTGCAGATATTGCTATCAAAGTCGTTACCCAAAACGCTAATTTCTTGCCTAATTCAATTGACTTAAATGCAAAAGATTTACCTCAAATTTTGCAAGAAACGACTGGTCTTATTTTGATTGACGAGATTGATGTGCATCTCCATCCTAAATGGCAACGTCAGGTTGTGCATGATTTAAGAACAACATTTCCTGCTATGCAGTTTGTCTGTACAACCCATTCGCCTATAGTTATTGGGGAGGTAGAGGCTGAATGTATTCGGTCTCTTCAAGCTCAAGGTGCTAGAACGCCAACCAATGCATTGGGGCTTGATGCTAATAGGGTGTTGGACGAATTAATGGGAGCTTCAGAGCGGAATAAAGATGTCACCAAGACGATACATAAGCTTTTTCAGCTCATTGATCATGAAGACTTTGATCAGGCCCGTGAAGCGATCGCTGCCCTAAAGCAACAAATTGGTCTGGATCCGGAAATTACTCGCGCTCAGAGTTTAATGACGTTTTTAGAAGATTAGAGATGAGAAATATTAGTAAAGGAGCTGAACCTAAGTCGTTGACCAAGCATCGCTGTAGTACAAACTCCGACTATGGTAATTATTCAGAGAAAGATGACTTGAGAACCAGCTTAGTGAAAGAGCAACGGGGACTTTGTTGCTACTGTATGCAGAGAATTCGCCCTAACATCGACGGCATGAAAATCGAGCATTGGCAATGTCAGTCTCGTTTTCCACAACGGCAGCTGGATTACAGCAATCTCCTCGGAGCTTGTTTCGGGTGTGAAGGTCAAGAGCCGAACAGGCAACATTGTGACACAAGAAAAGGCGATCAAGATTTAACCTATAACCCTGCCAATCCAAATCACGATGTTGAGAGTACGTTGAAGTTTCTAGGAGATGGAACGATTGTATCCGAGGAGCCAGATTTCTATCGAGAGATCATAGAGGTGCTGAATCTGAATGAGGGGATACTGATTAAAAATAGGAGGGCTGTCTTAGATGTCTTTCTAAAAGAGGTTTTAAGCGCTAATCCTTCTTCAGCCAAGCTGGAAAAAGAACTGAAAAAATGGCGTGGTGATGGCAGCAGTTCTGATCTTCCAGAGTTTTGTCAAGTCATTATTTATTATTTAGGCAGAAAGATTAGAGCTTTGTCGTACAGGAAAAATCAACGGTAGCCGTTCTGGAAGTATTTTTGTACCTGCTTCGAGATCTTATAGATAATGAAAGATAATGAAGAGCAGAATTTTCACCTTTAACATAACACTAACGTCTTGGCGTGACAAGTTAAGACAATGAATTACTTACCTTTAGATGTTTAGAACCTATTCCTTGAAGGGGTATTATGGCTAAAACAGGATATACCTTGCCGGTGTTTGCCGTGGCGGCAGCGAAGGCGGCGATGTTGCATTTGAGTGGCGATGAGCGATCGCCCTCCCAGATCGAGCTGCATCTGTTGCCAGGATCGGCCATGATTCCCATTGAGCAGGTGGCCCAAGTGGACGACCGGACGGCCTTGGCGATTTGCCGTAGTGATCCGGGGGATAATTTAGACCTGACGCGTCATACGCCGATTTGGGCTTGGGTGCAGTGGGGCGATCGCCAGGAACACCCCTTGATACTCGAAGCCGGGGAGGGCCTGGGACGAACGGCGGAGGGGGAGGCGGCCATCTATCGCTATGCCCGGCAGGTGTTTGAGGCCAACCTGCTGCCCTGGATTCCCAGCGATCGCTCCCTGACGGTGCGGATCATCATGCCGGAGGGGGCGCAACTGGCCCAGCGCACCTCGAACGCAGCCTTTGGCATTCTGGACGGTTTGGCTCTGCTGGGTACCAGCGGCATTGCCCAGCCGCTCTCGGTGGCGGATCATCTGGAGGCGTTTCGCGAAACCCTGGGGCAGACGGCGGCAACCCAGCCCCACTTGGTGTTTTGTATTGGCAATAATGGGCGGCAGGTGGCGCAGCGCTTGGGCATTCCGGAGGCGGTGCAGGTGCAAACGGGCAACTGGTTGGGGGCGATGCTGGTGGAGGCGGGGGCGCTGGAGGTGTCGTCTGTACTGCTCTTGGGCTACCACGGTAAGTTGGTGAAGCTGGCGGGCGGCATTTTCAATACGTCGAGCCATGTGGCGGATGGGCGGCTGGAAATCCTCGCGGCAATGTTGGCTCAGGTGCCAGGGGAGGGCGATCGCCTGGCTCAGATCCGCAGGGTGCTAGCAGCCAAGACGGCGGATGCGGCCCAGCGCTATCTAGCGGAGCAGGGAATCGGGGAGCAGGTCTTCCAAGCGTTGGCCACGAGGGTCAGTGAACGGGCGATCGCCTACGCGCTGAAATATAGCGATCGCACCCTGACGATTGGCACGCTGCTGTTTGACCGGGGTGGAGGGGTGTTGGCCCAGGATGCAACGGCGGATGATCTGTTGGCGCGGTGGGCGGACGTAGAGCCTTAGGGGGCGACTTCCTCGGGGGCGATCGCCAGTTGGATCAAGGCGTTGACGATAGCGGCGGCAACGGGCGACCCGCCTTTGCGTCCTCGTACCTGAATCTGGGGGACGGCAACCTGGGACAGGGCCTGTTTGGCATCCTCCACAGCCACGAAGCCTACCGGGACGCCGATGATCAGTGCTGGGGCAATCTCTCCGGCTTGGATCAAGTCCACGAGGGTCAGCAGGGCCGTGGGGGCGTTGCCTACCACAAAGATACTGTGGGGGTAGTGGCGGGCAACGGTGGCCATGCCGGCGGCGGTGCGGGTGCTGCCCTCGCCGTCAAAATCGAGGGCGCAGTAGAGGGGCGATTCGGTGTGGGCCACGGTGCTAGCGACCCCCATGGCCACCATACGCACATCGACCACAATCGGCCTATGGGTTTGGATGGCTTGGATGCCAGCGGCGATCGCTCCGGGGCTGAAGTGGAAAAGCTGGCTCAGGTCAAAATCCGCAGTGGAATGGATCGCCCGGCGGACAATGGCGTATTCTGCCGCATTCCAGGGATGGGTACCAATTTCCTGGTCAATGATGGCAAAACTTTGGGCGGTGATGGGATGGAGGCTGGAAACGTTCCTACTCATTGTGCTTGACCCGAGCCAGCCGCGCTTCCATGGCGCTGGTGAGGTAATGCCCCGCCATGACGCCGCTAGACATGTAGTATTCATTGTCGCTGAGCTGGTAGAGCGTTTCAAAGCCCGTGCGTCGTTGGCGATCGCCCAATACCCAATACCGTTGAACGATGGATTCAGGGGCCACCCAGCCCTCACCCTCCACCTTGCCGAGCAGGCTATGCTGCAGCACAAAGGTATATTGGCGATCGCCCATATTCAAACGACCGCGATATTGATAGGACACGCCTTCGCGCTCTGAGCCAGGAAATTCTAGCTTGGTCACCATGGTGTACCAGTCGTCTTTGCTCCAGGCCACTAAAATTTTTCCCTTGACAGGGATGGGCATACCGTCGCGTTCTAGCCAACTGCCCTGCAGCCGCCAGCGTCCAGCTTCCATCAAAAAGGTATGACTCACGGCGATGTTCTCCCTAGCTCCTCCCACAACATTGCATCTCGATCCACCCATGGTAACGGGAACGGGTTACCACCCGTCTCCTGGTTCAATTCTGTGGGGATTGATGGACGGGATGCAAGGGGGTAGCGGCTGGCGTTAGAGTGCATGGTGGAGATCTCCCAACAATACAGCGTGACTAGCCCCAGTTGCATCCGGGAGATTGCCGGGAATTCCCTGGGTGCGCCAGTAGGCCAAAATGGCAAAGGCGATCGCTTCTTTGGCATCGGCGGGCATCCCGAGGTCATCGCTGGTCATGACCTCGCAGGTAGGTAGATGGGCCTGAATGCGCTGGTGCAGATAATGATTGCGGCTGCCGCCACCACAGAGGACAACCTGATCCGGTAGGCGGGGCAAGAAGGTTTGATAGCTGTGGGCGATGGAGGCGGCGGTGAAATCGGTGAGGGTGGCTAGGAGATCGGCTGGGGAGAGCTGGTAGGCGGCGGCATCAACGAGACATTGCTCTAGATAGGCCTGCCCAAACAACTCTCGCCCCGTAGATTTGGGCGGTGGGGTGTGGAAAAAGTCCTGCTGGAGCCACTGTTCGACCAAGGCGTTCTGCACCGTGCCGCTGGCTGCCCATGCCCCATCCTGATCGTAGGTTTGCGCACCGTTGGACAGATGATAGACGGCTAAATCGATCAACACATTACCGGGGCCCGTATCCCAACCGCGCACCTGCTGACCATAGGCAGCGAGGGTTTCGGGATGATCGGTTTGCTGCAGGGGACGGGGCGGCAAGTAGGCAAGGTTGCCGATGCCGCCGAGATTTTGCACGCAGCGATGATATTTGGGATGGCTGAGTAAGCAAGCATCGATGGGGGGCACGAGGGGAGCACCCTGACCACCCGCCGCCATATCAGCGGATCGGAAATTACTCACCGTGGTGCAACGGGTTTGGTGGGCGATCGCTTCTCCCCGGCCCAGTTGAACGGTGTAGCCCAGGTCTGCGCCTTGGGGGGGACGGTGGAAGACGGTCTGTCCGTGGGAGCCGATTAGATCGACTGGGCCATGGACTGCCTGCAGGGCGATCGCTGCTTGGGCAAACTGATGAGCAATGGCATCATCCAGGGCTGCCAGATCCGGCAACGATATGGGCTCACCATGACAGACCCGCAGAATTTGCGATCGCAGCTCCTCAGGATAGGCGTACGTCGCACTACCGACGACCTCCACGGATAAATCAAAGGTCGCGCCCGTTAGGGTGACCCATGCTGCATCAATTCCATCCACTGAGGTGCCGCTGATTAGCCCAATTACCCGCATGGCATTGTCCGATGAAACGCATCCGTTCTATCTTATGCGGGATTGGGTAAACCGAGATTCGGTTAACCAGGATTGGTGACCTGTAATCTCGGAGCGATCGCTGCAAACTGACGCTGTAACCCTGGTGCATCCAGTTGCCGACCAATGACCACCAGTTGGGTTTGTCGCAGTTCCCTAGGTTTCCAGGGGCGATCGTAGAAGTGATCAAAGCGATCGCCTACCCCCTGCAGCACCAAGCGCATCGCCTTGTGGGGCACCGCAACAAAGCCCTTGATGCGATAGATCTCCTGCTGTTGCACCAGTTGCCGCAGCTCATCCACCAAGCGCTCTGGATCGCATTCGCCACCGATCAGCGGCACCGCTTGGATATCGTCGTCATGGTCATCATGGTTGTGGTCATGGTCGTGATCATGGTGGCTGGGGCGCTGGCCTAGGTCATCTTCCACCGCCGCATTGAAACCCAGCAGCACCTCCGCCGACACCACGCCCTGCTGGCACGGCACCAGCTTCACCCCCGGCCGCAGCTCCTGCCGCAGCCAGGCCTCCACCCGCTGGCGATCGCCCTGGGAAATGCGATCGCCCTTGGTGAGTAAGACCAAGTCGGCGCAGGCTAGCTGATCTTCAAATAATTCTTCAATCGGGGTTTCATGGTCGAGGCTATCATCCGCTTGGCGCTGAGCGTTCAGGGCATCCAGATCGCCCACCACTTGCCCACGGGACATCGCTTCGCAATCCACCACCGTAATCACGCCGTCTACGGTGGCTCCGGTGCGAATTTCGGGCCAGCGGAAGGCCTGCACCAACGGTTTGGGCAAGGCCAATCCCGAGGTTTCAATCACAATACAGTCCAGTTGCTCGCGCCGCTGCAGCAGGGTTTGCATCGTCGGTAGAAACTCTTCCTGCACAGTGCAGCAGAGGCAGCCGTTGGCCAGTTCTACAATATTGCTGGGCTGATCGTCGTCATCGCACACCTGGCAGGTACGCAGCAGGTCGCCATCAATGCCAATTTCGCCAAATTCATTCACCAACACGGCAATACGTCGGCCGTCATTATGTTGTAACAGGTGACGAATCAAGGTGGTCTTACCTGCTCCTAGGAAGCCGGTAATCACAGTTACGGGAATTTTATGCATAGCATCCTTTAGGGAACTGTAGAGAAAAGCGATCGCTTCCCCTCATCCCCCAACCCCTTCTCCCACAAGGGGAGAAGGGGAGTAAGAAAAGGCAGGTGTTCTCAAAGCTCCTCTACCGCTCTGGGAGAGGGGTTTGGGGTGAGGGTCTTTCAAGCCCTTCTACCGTCCTGGGAGAGAGGTTTGAGGTGAGGGTCGTCAAGGGCGATCGCTTGATAACAACTGGTTTTACAGGTTCTTAGCCAAGAACAATAGCGCTGAGAAACGCAGTGCCGAGTCCACAGATAAGAAATCCAGCAAATCGTAGCGATAACGGGCGCTCCTTGGACGGAAGACCCACGCGGCGAGCGATGGCGTAGGCGGCCAGGGCGATCGCTCCCTGAATGACAGTAAAGCCAAGAAGATAGGCCACGAGCGGCATCATCTCCGCGCCAATAATTGCTTCCCCATAGGCATAGCCATGGAAGAGACCGGCGATCGCCCCTAAGCTCACCACCGGGATGAACGGCAACTGCTGCCGCAGGGCCAGGAGAACACCGAACAGCACCACGGATCCTGAGATGAAGATTTCCGCAGCGGGCAAATCCCAGCCGAGCAGATGGACACCGGTGCCGAGGAGGGATGATAGAACAAAGGCCAAGGGAATAGCCAATCCGGCTGTCCATAATGTTGCCAGCAGTCCAGACGCTACTACAAAAGCGGCATGGTCGAGACCAATGATGGGATGGCCCAGGCCAGACAAAAATCCGGCGATGAAGGTGGTCGGTGTTTCGCCACCCAAGGGATGGTGGGCGAGGGCGGGCGCTGCATAAAGGGCGATCGCGCCTAGGGCTAGCGCCAGAATGATAACCGCTCGAACCGGACGCTGAACGGTCGTGATGGAATGGAACACGGTCTGTACCTCGCAGATGTGTAGGGTGTGTTGTGCATCGGTAGGCATCCTGGCTGAGACCCAGCTCTCTCTTTCTCCATGAGAGACCTATGATCATGACAGTTGCGGGACAGCGTCGGACTTGCACCGAACTTTCCCTAAGCAGGAGCGATCGCCCCTGCCCTCCAATGGCTGCTCCCCATTGGAACCGACTCATGAGATATCAGGCTACCATGTTGCTCTACTGGGTCAACATAAGTTTTTTGACGGGGTTGGGATTGAAAACTCGTTCCGACGACTGGAAATACATTTATACTACTTTTGCATCCCAGCATCTAAGTTAAGTAAGATATTTATCTATACTAATCATCAGGACTATTAACGTTTTGCCAGAC
>RECH01000195.1 GCA_007694125.1 Leptolyngbya sp. DLM2.Bin15 | reverse complement strand
CAACAGGCAGGTTTTCTCACCGATGGTCTACCGTTGGATTGCGATCGCCTCAAGCAGCAGCGG
Source organism: Leptolyngbya sp. DLM2.Bin15 (assembly GCA_007694125.1). Lineage (GTDB taxonomy): Bacteria > Cyanobacteriota > Cyanobacteriia > RECH01 > RECH01 > RECH01. Next base: position 9,016 of record RECH01000195.1, on the reverse strand, counting down.
CTGCTGTGGAATGCGGGGCATTGGTTGACTACTGGGGAATACGGCGGGTTTCAATATTCCCAAACGGCGCTGCGATCGCTGTTTTCCCAGGTGACCCTACCCCCTGGGCCGGTGGAGTTCATCAGCCACTTTCCCCTGTTGCCGCCCCGCCCTTGGGCCGCAGACTGGCGGGTGAGCTACTACCTAGATGCAACTCTGCGCCAGAATTTTGAGGACTACGGCATCGGTCAGCGGGTCTCCCAACGGATGCAGCAGCAGGCCCTGCAGCAGGAAACGGAGAACTATCGCCAAGCTCAGTCCATCATTTGTATGGGGCGATCGGGGGCGCGATCGGTGGTGGAGGACTACGGTATCGACCCTGCCAAGGTGCATGTGATTCCCGGCGGGGCGAATCTACATGAGGCGCACCTGCCCAGTGCGGCGGAGCTGGGGGAACAGCCGACGGCCCTGTCGCCGGTGCGATTAGGATTTATTGGCAAAGACTGGCAGCGCAAGGGGCTCCCCTTTTTGCTGGCGGTGGCGGATGAGCTGCAGGCGCGGGGCATTGCCGTGGAGGTGCGGGTGATTGGGCCGCGATCGGCAGATTTACCCGACCATCCCTGTCTGCGGCCCCTAGGATTCATCGATAAAGCCACGCAGTTGCCCCTATTTGTGGATCAGGTGCGATCGTTCCACTTCGGCTGTCTGTTTTCCTCGGCGGAGGCCTTTGGCATTTCCAATCTGGAATGTATCCGCTTAGGCGTTCCTGTCTTAGCCCGGCGCATTGGCGGCATTCCCGAGACGGTGCCTGCAGGGCTGGGCCACCTGTTTGACCCCAGCGATTCGGCGGCAGCGGTGGCGGATGTGGTGGAACGCTATGTGGATCAGCCCCAGACCTATCATGCTTGGCGCAGCAAGGTGGTGGCGCGGGTGGCGGAGGTGACCTGGGCCACCACGGTGCAGCGGTTCATGCAGGTGTGGGATGGCTCGCAGGAGTTTCAGTATGGCCCATAGTTCTAGGTCTAGTGCAACCCTGAAGGTGACGGTGCTGCAGGCCGGGGCGCGAATGCACTATGCCGTCCCGGCTTTGCTGGCATCGGCCGGTCTGTTGCAGCATTTTTACACCGATATCCATGGCACCTGGCCCGGTCTGCGCCTGCTGCACCACCTGCCCCCTGCTCTGCAACCTGCCGCGCTCCAACGGCTGCTGGGGCGATCGCTTCCGGATACGATCGCGCCCACCTCGGTGACCACCTGTGGGCGATCGCTGCTGTGGCATCGACTTCGTTCTCGCTGGGGGATGGCGTCAGGATCGCCCTATGCGTCGCTGTTCCAAGAGGCGATCGCCCGCCGGTTTGATGGGGCTAATGTGCTCTACAGCAACTTTATTAATGCGGATCTGGCTGCCTTCCAAGCCGCGCGCCAGCAGGGGCTGCGCACGGTGCATGAGGCGATCATCAGTCCTGAGATTCCCTACCTGTTGGCGGAAGAACGGCGGGCCTTTCCGGGGCTAGAGCCGCTCCAGTCCCTGGATCAGATGCAGGCTGGCACTGAGCGCGATCGCCAAAAGTGGGAGCTATCAGATGTGATTGTGGTGCCGTCACCCTATGTGCAGCAGGCTATGGAACGGTTGGGGGTGGGCCGCGATCGCCTTCATCTGGTGCCCTACGGTTTAGCGGCGGATTGGTTGACCGCAACGCCAACGCCTAGACCAGGACGCATCCTGTTTGTGGGCTCGGTGCGCTTGCTCAAAGGCTGTCACTATCTAGCCGCCGCCACCCGATTGCTGCAGCAGCGGGGTGTGTCCTGTGAGGTGCGGGTGGTAGGACGCTATCAACCGGAGGCGATCGCCCATCCTGCTTTTCAAGGCCCCACCTATGTCGGGCCGGTGCCCCGCAGTCAGATCCAGCAGGAATTTCTCCAGGCAGATTGTCTCGTCTTTCCCACCCTCTGCGACAGTTTTGGCCTGGTGCAACTGGAAGCGATCGCCTGTGGCCTGCCGGTGATTGCCACGCCCCATTGCGGATCGGTGGTGCGGGATGGCGTAGAAGGGTTCATTGTGCCCATTCGTGATGCGGAGGCCCTGGCCGATCGCATGGAACACCTGGTGAGCGATCGCCTTCTACGAGATCAGATGTCCGCTCGGGCTCGCCAACGGGCCCAAGAGTTTACCTGGCAACAGTATGGCGATCGCCTGATGGCTGCGCTGCACACCCTAGACCTTTCCGGCAACTAGCAATGGATACTGGCTTTTTTCTTATCTTAGTCATGGCAACGGGAGCGATCGCCCTGGGATCGTTGCTCTATGCCTATCGCCGCAGTCGCGATACCTTTCATCCGATGATTTATCTGGGGCTGATGCTGTTTTTTCTCTACAGCTATATGCCCTTTGAACTGTTGATTAACGATGGTGAAGCCCTCAAGACCTACCTGTCGGTGCCCCAGTTAGACTATGTGCAAACCCTGAATCTCCTAGGTGTGTTTAGCCTCTGCCTGGGAGTGTTGGTGGGCAGCCGCAACCATCGCTGGAATCCGTTTCAGCACTTAGGGTGGAATTTCTCCCCCCGCACCCAAAAACGTCTGGCACGGGCAGCGATCGCCCTGGGCATTCTGGGGCTGCTGGGATTTGCAGCGGGTATTGTCAATACGGGAGGATTGGTCGCCGCCTACGGTCGTGCCTATGGGGGTGGCTACAGTCGCTCGGGCTATGTGCGTGAGGCCATTTTGCTGACGCTGCCTGCCCTGCTGTGGTTTATGGCTAGCCACCTGCAGCGGCCTTTGTCTAAGCTGGATTGGGGCGTGGTGGTGATGTTTGCTGCGCCGCTGTTGATGCATGGATTGTTGGGGGCGCGGCGCGGGCCAACGGCCATGGTGGTTGTGGCGCTGTTGGTGGGCTGGTATCTAATTCGAGGTAAGCGGCCAGGGTTATCTCGAATGCTGGTGGGAAGCTGTATTTTGGGCTTCCTGATGCTGTTTTTGGTGTCGAACCGGGGCAATATTTACCTGGGTTCAGATATTTTTAGCTCCCAGTCCCAGCGAACTCCTACCCAATATATTGGAGCTTATTCCGGCAACGAATTTGTCTATGGTGGTGGCACGATTTTGAATGCGGATGCTCTGAATCGTTACTTTTGGGGACGGCGATATTTTACCGTGTTCTTTATTCGTCCGATTCCCCGTGCCCTTTGGCCCAGCAAGTATGAAGACGCGAGCCGTATCCTGGGTATTCCCAACTTAGAGAAAAACTTGGGTACCGGCGGTGAGCAGCTTTTGGAAACCTTGGGTTGGCAAGGTGCGGTGGGAGCAGCCCCCGGCATCATTGCCGATATGTGGCTGGAGTTTTGGTGGTATTTTCTGCTGGTGCTGTTTGGCTTGGGCTGGATGTATGGCGTAGCTTGGCGTAAAGCAGTCACCGTCGGCGGTTTATGGATTCCGGTCTACACCTTGATGATGGCGCTATCGGTGTATTTAATTATGCAAACCTTGGAGGCCATGGCGTTTCGCTTCCTCTTTATGTCCGGTGCTTCTTGGTTGGTGTGGCGCTATGGTATCGCGGGCGATCGCCCCCCTCTTCCCTCCCGTTCTGCCTCGCCCACCCGTCATCTGCAGCCCCGCCCATGACCCACTCCCTTGCCCTGATTCACACCCAGTTTGGCCCCTATCACCTGGCCCGATTGCGATCGCTGCGGGCCCACTACCCCGGCCCGGTCTATGCTATCCAACTGGCTGATCAGGAAGCGCTGCGGGCCTGGACGGTGGATGCTGATGCCGATCTAATCACCGTGGCGACGGGTACCCTAGAGTCCCTGTCTCCAAGGGCGATCGCCCCCTCCTTGGTTCAACAGCTCGATCGCCTCAGACCCGACGCCCTGGTGATTGCTGGCTACCACCACCCTGCCATGCGGGCCGCTTTCACTTGGGCGCGGCGGCAGGGGGCTAGGACGGTGCTGCTGTCAGACTCCCAGGGGCGCGATCGCCCTCGCAATCCTCTGGTGGAAGCCCTGAAGGGAGCCTGGCTGCGGCGTCACTGTGATGCGGCTTTGGTGGCGGGCAGTCGAGCGGCGGCCTATGTAGAACAGTTGGGATTACCCAGCGATCGCCTCTGGCGTGGCTATGATGTGGTAGACAATGGGCAATTTTCCACCCCGCGGCCTCTGACGAAGGCCGCTCCCCATTTTCTTTATGTAGGACGGCTATCGCCGGAGAAAAATCTGCGGCGCTTCCTCCAGGCCTATGCTCGCTATCGTCAGCAGGCGGGAGCGATCGCTTGGCATCTGGTCATGGTGGGCAGTGGCCCCCAAGGGGCAGAGCTGCAGGCCCTGGCGCAGCAGTTGGATCTAACGGCGGCGGTTCACTGGGCGGGGTTTCAACAACTGGCGAACTTGCCCGCCTACTACCAGGCTGCTGCGGCTCTGGTGCTGCCCAGCGTCAGCGAACCCTGGGGGCTGGTGGTCAATGAAGCCATGGCGGCGGGGTTGCCGATCCTGGCTTCAACCCAATGTGGCTGTGTGCCGGACCTGGTGTTTCCCGGCATCAACGGAGCGCTGTTCTCTCCCTGGGATGTGGAGCAATTGGCAGATGTATTGCTGCGCTTCAGTCGGCGATCGCCCTGTCAGCGCCAGCAAATGGGACAAGCCTCCCAGGGGTTGATTGCCCACTATACCCCCGACCATTGGGCGATCGCCCTCTCAGACTGCGTGCTCTTTGTCCTGGGCGATCGCCGCCCTGAATGACTATGAAACTTTTAATGCTCATTCCCTACCTCGCGCCGGTCTATGGCGGCACGGCCCATGTGGTGCCAGAACTGGCGGCTGCCTTGGCTCAGCAGGGCGTGGATGTGGATGTGGTGACTACGGTGGCGGCGGGGGACAAGGTGCTGTCGGTGCCGCCAGCAGGTTGGCAATCCCAGTCGGGCTATCGAGTGCGGTATTTTCCCTGTTGGCACCGGGGTGATTTCGTTTGGAGCAGTGCGCTGCTGCTTTGGCTCGCCCGCCATGGTCAGGACTATGACGTGGTGCATAGCCATACCCTATTTGCGCCGATGCTGGCGATCGCCCATAGAATCTGTCGCTGGCAGCGGTTGCCCTACCTGATGACTCCCCACGGCATGTTGGAACCCTGGGCCCTGGGGCACAAGGCCTGGAAGAAGAAGCTGTATATGGCCTGGGTCGAACGTCCTGCCCTGGCCAAGGCCGGAGCCATTCAGGTGCTCAGTCAGCGGGAGGCCGATCAGGTCGCAGCGTTGCGGCTATCCACGCCGGTGGCGATCGTGCCCAATGGTGTCACCCTGCCTCCCGATGTGTCGCCCGCCGTTTTTGATGATGCTTTTCCCCTGATTGGCGATCGCCCCCGGATTCTCTACCTCGGGCGAATTGATCCGAAAAAAGGACTGGATCAGCTGATCACGGCCTTCGCGGCCCTCTATCGCGATCACCCCCAAGTTCACCTCATTTTGGCCGGCCCCGATGCCCTCGGCTACCGCGATGCCCTACAGCGCCAGGCCCGCACCCTCGGTTGCGGGACGGCCATCACCTTTACCGGGATGCTCTCCGGCGATCGCAAATGGGCAGCCCTCCGGGCAGCGGATCTCTTTGTTTATCCGTCCTACTCGGAGGGCTTTAGTTTGGCGATCCTGGAAGCCATGGCGGCGGGATTGCCCTGCGTGATTACCACCGGCTGCAATTTTCCCGAAGCAGCGATCGCCCAAGTGGTGGTGACGGTGGAACCGGAGCAAACGGCCTTGACTAACGCCCTGCGCCATCTCCTCAGCGATCGGGCGGCGGCCCAAGACCTAGGCGATCGGGCTCGCGAGTTTGTGCAAACCCACTACACCTGGCAGCACCGCGCCCAGCAGCTCGTTCAGGTGTACCAGTCTCTGGTGGATTAGAACTCTTCGAGTAAGCCGCCCAAACGGCTGAGTAAGGGATCGAGTTCGGGCTCCGGTTCAGGGAGCTCGTCCTCGGGAATGGCGATCGCGTCGTCGCTGATCGGCACCTCTCCGTGGGTCACGCCGGGCTCCATCTGCTCCAGTCGGGCAGCCAGGTCATCCAGACGGCTATCTAGGCGAGCGATCGCCCCGGTATCGTCCTGCAAGACCTGTTGCTCCACCGAGGCAATCTGCTGCTGTAACCGGGTCACCTGCTGCTGCAGCTCCATCAACACCAGCACCGCCGCTGAGGTCTCGCTGGCCACCAGCCAGCGCTGCAGCCCTTGCTTGCAAAGGTCACTAAAGGACAGACTGGGGTCATCGGCCAAGACTTGCTTGACTGCCTTCAGCAGGGCTTGATCCGCCTTGCTGCGCTTGAAGGTGACCTGGTAGTCGGGGGCTGGGGCTGTCATGGGCGACCGGATACTAACTGCTTCGACAGGGACATGATCTGCAGTTCACCGTAGATATATTGTCCGAGGGCGTTGGCGGTGCGGGAGGGTTTGGCTAGATGTCCCTTGAGTTTGGCATCCTTCAACAGCGGCCGCAGGTCGCTCCAGAAAAATTCGCCGCCACCGCCGCTAATAATCACGTCGGTCACCCGTTCCGGCAGCCAGGAGACCAGGCGATCGGACAATTCTCGCGCAAAGCTCTTCTTGAGGCTGGGCAAAATGTCGTCGAGATTGGTGGGTTTGGTGACCCCCTTGGGACGATAGAAGCGATCGCCCTCGGGATGGTTCACCGCTTCAATCAGCGAGAGCGATTGGCTGTCGGCTCCCTGGATTTGGGCCGCCACCTGGTCATAAAACTGGCTCATGGCAAAGCCCACGCTTTCCGAGCTGCCTCGGGCAAACCGGAAGCGATCCACCATGAGGAAGTCGGTGGTTTGGTGGCCAATATCTACCACCGCCACCGAGAGGTTGGGAAAGTCTGGACTAGCGGCGCGTTTATCTTGGGCTTCGCTCCAGATCAAGCTGCCATACCCCTCAGGCATCACCCACACATGGGTAATGTCTAGCCGCACCTCTTGGCCGCGGTACATCATCACATGGGGCGATCGCACGAGGCTGAGAATGTGCTCTTTCTCGCGATCAAACTGTTCTTGGGAATAGTAGGGTAAGCCCAGCACCACGGCCAACTCGCCCTGTAGACCAAAATATCCGGCGCAGGCCAGCACCTTAATCAAGGCATCATCAATTTTGGATTGGCCGATACCTAGGTCGGCTCCAAAATCTGCGGCCAGTTGACCGCTAGCATAGCCGCGTCCTTGGAACTCTAGCCAGATATCAAGCAACGGATCGGTGGGTTGCCCTTCAAACTGCCCCCGGCGAACTTGTTCCACCGTGAGATGGGCGACGTTGGCTTGAATGAGGACGACATCATCAGCATTGCGGCTGATGCAGGCTTTGGTGGACGTCCGTCCGAGATCAACACTGAGTACTGTACTTGGAACCGTGGAGGGTTTGCCAGTCATTGAGATCTACAACCTCTTCAAATACGCGAGAACTAGATATGTACTCAAACCTGGACTATGGCCGACGAGATCGATCAACTCGCTGTCGGCGATCGCCCCTGACATCATTGAATGGTCGAGGGCGGTGCGTCAGTCTTGTTCGCTACCATACCGGTACTGTTACCACACCGGGACGGTTAACGTCTGACACTGTCAGATTAATACATACAACGGTGGAAGTGATGAAACAATTTCGCCCATGGGCCGGGCGATCGCTGAATCCATCTTTTTGGGCTGGGTTCGACCCTGTTATTTAGTACTATTGTACTATGTTGAGGCGATCGCTAAGGTCAAGGTTACGGGGCTCCTAGGATTTCTGAGAAAAAAGGAGTGGTTTGAGGGGCGATCGCGATCGGTGGCGAAATCTGGCTTGAATTGCCTAAAATCCTTGCTGGGTAATAGTTTCACCTGGAGCTAGCTGGTCTAAAGTCGGCAGTTCAAGGCAAATCTCCTCGGCTTGAGTTGCCCCACTTCTCCGCATTACGTTAAATTTAGTTAAGACCGCTTCTCATCAACCTTGTTAAGCTGGTAATTCAACACCCCCCTCAAGCGATGTCTGAAGGGTTCGTCTAAGCGTTTCGTCAGACCTTGCTCATCAGCCAGGCTAAATGCAGGTGCAGGGAGATGTAGCGCCGACCTAAGCGCAAGGATTAACCGGTTGTTCCTACTTCACCTAGTGGGGATGCGGTTGTGGATCGGTGGGCGGCTTGCTCCTGTCTCCGGTGGCGTTGATGTAGAGGCATTGGTTGAAGCAACCCTATAGCAACTGTTGACGTGCAGATCAAAATCACCCATTGAATCTGATTGCAAAACGCATACTTATTAAAGTTAGAGGCTATTTAGACTATGAAACTTTCCTGGAGAGTTATTCTTCTGTGGACGATACCTGCCCTGGTGATTGGGTTCATCTTTTGGCAAGGTGCTTTTTCGCCGCAGATGGATACGGGGGGGCGGAATGCAGCCAACACCCGGATGACCTATGGGCGCTTTTTGGAATATTTGGATTCTGGACGGGTCACCAGCGTTGATCTTTATGAAGGCGGTCGGACGGCGATCGTAGAAGCGACCGATCCTGACTTAGACAACCGGATGCAGCGGCTTCGGGTTGACCTGCCTGGCAACACCCCGGAAATCGTATCTAAACTGCGGGCCAGAAATGTCAACTTCGACTCCCACCCGCCTCGCAACGATGGCGCAATCTGGGGTCTGTTGGGGAACTTGGTCTTTCCTGTTCTTTTGATTGGTGGCCTATTCTTCTTGTTCCGCCGTTCTAGCAATGCCCCCGGTGGCCCCGGACAAGCCATGAACTTTGGTAAGTCCCGCGCCCGTTTCCAAATGGAAGCCAAGACTGGCGTCATGTTTGATGACGTGGCGGGTATTGAAGAAGCCAAGGAAGAACTCCAGGAAGTGGTGACTTTCTTGAAGAAGCCAGAGCGCTTTACCGCTGTGGGTGCCCGTATTCCTAAGGGTGTGCTGCTTGTGGGCCCTCCTGGAACCGGGAAAACTCTTTTGGCCAAGGCGATCGCTGGTGAGGCAGGTGTGCCGTTCTTCAGCATCTCTGGTTCAGAATTTGTAGAAATGTTTGTTGGGGTGGGTGC
>RECH01000111.1 GCA_007694125.1 Leptolyngbya sp. DLM2.Bin15 | reverse complement strand
GGGATATCTGGGGGCGATCGCTTGGAACTCGGGTTAGCATGAAGCTGTCAGGAAGGAAGAGTAGGATGAATCAATCTAACACTGGGGGCTATTGAGGATGCGTAACGTGCAAGGGGTTCAGGACAAACAGGTTCAAAATCAAGAGTTGCAGAACCAAGATAGACAAGGCACAGTGCCAGCTAGCGATCGCCCCATGGAGCGGGTACCCGAACCGAAGCGATCGCGCCCTGTGCTGACGGCGCTGCAATATATTGCCCTGCTGTCGGTGGCGGGTCTATTTGGATCCTTGTCCTTTGCTCTGATTAGCACTTGGCGCACGGGCTCTAGCCTGATGTCGCGATTAACCGCTCCCCAACCGCCTGCCCAGGTGGACGTACGCACTGTGCTGGTGCAGCAGGTGCGGGGCGCAAGTGAACTGACGACGGCAGTTTTTGCTATGGAATCGGTGGTGCCGGCCAGCCGCGATCGCACCCTAGCTGGCTACACTGTGGGTACCACGACGCTGCTCTACATGGCCTATGGAGAAGTGCGGGCTGGCGTGGATTTGAGTAACATGACGCCCCAGAATATTCGTGTCGATGGCGATCAAATTACCGTGACCCTGCCGCCACCCCAAATTCTAGATAGCAAAATTGATGTAGCTCGATCGAGCGTTTATGACTACGATCGCGGCTTTTTGGGCCTCGGGCCCGATGTGGCTCCAGAACTCCAGCAGCTTGCCCAAACCGAAACCCTGGCCAAAATTGTGGAAGCTGCCTGTCAGGAAAATTTGCTGGACGAGGCTAATGTTCGGGCTGAGCTTGTGGTGACGCAGCTTCTCAGTACCGCTGGCTATGGAAACGTGATCGTTGAATCTCAGGCTGCCGACCCTGCTGCCTGTGCTGCCGCTTCAACAACTCCAGCCACCAACTCTTCGATGGTTACCCAACCGTAATCTACCCGGCATCTAAATTGCCCCATCTCCATGGCCCTTTGTGACGGTCTGCCCAATGAGTTGCCAAATCGCCAGCAATCTCCTAGTGTTGTAACCGCGAATATTGACTAGAATTGGGCCAGCGGGTTCACCTTTGAACGGCTCATGGTGCAGAGGACTATCAACGCTCATGTCGAATGGTGCAGACAATTCGTCTCCAGCTAGCCCCAAGTCTCGCCTAGCCCGTTGGATTTATCGGGTACTAAGCGATCGGCGCATCCGCGTCAAGTTTCGCTTGCAAGGCAATCATCTTTATATTCTGTGTGAAGGATCGCCCTGCCCTGATCAATCTCGGGCTCTCCTGCGGCTGTTGCCGGCCTTGAAAAAGGCTAATATCAACAGGCTGTTGCCCGCTTCTGAGCCGGAAATTTACCAAATTTTTCTCTACGGTCGAGCTACTGGGCATTCCCATCCGCTCTGGCAGGTGCCCATCTCCCTGCACCAGCTCGATCGCCATTTAGATGATCTCTACGGGGAGCCGCCAAGAGCACAGCCTGCTGCCCCGAAACCCCAGCCCGAGTCCGCCATCATCCTATCCAACCAGAGCTTGGCACGGCAGGGCAAGGTGGAGGCGATCGCTGCCTATCTCAGCGAAACTTTGAGTAAGCTGGGGGTTTCTGTGCAGGCGCGCAGTCGGCCTTTGCCCTACGAAAATCCTACCGCTGCGGTGATGGACGGGGCTCAGATGCCCACCGTCAGTCAGCGATTGTGGGTCACCTGTGAGGCTAGCTATAGTCCTGATCCGTCTTTGATTGCTGAGCCGGTAACCCAGCAACTGCGTGGGTTGGAGCTGGAAGGGTTTCGGGATGCGGTGGTGTTCATTCAGGTGCGGGGTGAGCCGCGGCCAGATTGGGTGCTGCGGGTTGATCTGACTCCGGCGCAGGAAATTTTGAAGGAATGGGCGCGTTGGGGCGATGTAGATGCCCTGACTCGGCTGTTGAACCAGGCGCTGGCTGAGGTGCGGGTGGGCATTGCCACGACGCTCTTAAAGCAATCCACCCTGCATTTGACCTGTTGCTGGCTGCCTGCGGCGGCGCGTCAACTGGAGACTCCCATACCGCCTCCCATGGAGCGGGTGCGATCGCTGATTACGCAAACTATCGATCGCCTTGGCCCCCAAGGTATTCACCAGGCTGTGCTCTATGGGCAAGTGCCTGAGCAAAACGATCCCGGCTGGGTGGAGTGGCTGAGTTTGCCAGCCAGCCAGCATCAGGCCTTGGCGGAACCACCAACAATTTTGGCGCGGCGGGGAGATTGGGAAGCGATCGCTTTCTTGCTAAGTCGGCTGCTGAATCCTAACCTCGATCGCCAACTGGCTACCGCTGGCATTCGCCTCAAGCTGTTGCCCAAGGGCGATTTGCTCCATGTCATGTGCGATGCGGCCATCTGTCCTGATCAACAGAAAGTGGGACGGGCGATCGCTAAGTTTTTGAAATCTCTGCGCATTCCCAACCTGTCTGGGGTACGGGTCTATGGTCGGCGGGCAGGGCAAAAACGTCCCCAGTGGAGCTATGGCATAGACTTTGTTCGCCGTCAGCGGTTTGTGCCGGAAGCTAGCCCAGAATTTGCCGCCACCGATGCTCTGGTGGGCGATCTGCTCCTGCGTTCTGATGATGACATTTTCCGACCGGAGATTACCCCGGAGGATCTGAAAACCCGTTGGGATCAACGGTGGCGATCGCTCCTGCCTGCGATTCAAACCGGTCTGATTCGCTCGCAGTTGTTCAGCCCCTGTGATGATGCCGAATCGATCAGCGTGCCTGAAGCCAGCAGGCAGGTGGCGTCTCCCCAATCCCCGCGCAATGTGGCTTTGATCTGGGGAACTGTGGGGCTGTTGCTGCTGCTTCAGTGTGATTGGCTGTTGGGGCAATGGCTCTATGCCGCGCCAGAACCATCGGCGGATGACCTAGCTTATCTAGAAGATCATTCATCCCTGCTCTCGACCTCGCCGCTGCCAGCTCTGCGATCGCCCGATCCAGCGGAGGAAGCGGTTGCGCCGGAGACTACGGCTCCAGCGGAATTGGCTTTGCCCGAGGATTGGACAGCGGCGGATGTCGATGACGATGCCTTTGATGCCGGTGCCTTCACTCAGCCTGACGAGACTATTGTGGTGGGCGATGCTGCGGGAGAGCCAGAGGGCGATCGCGCCGCCGCCGAGTCACCCGTTGCTCCTCTCCCATCACCGACCGCATCGCCTACTGTTCCTGCTGCTGACCTACCCCAAGTAGAGCTCGCCGATCCTGATCTAGAGCTGCCCCTCCCCTCGTTTAACAACCCTCAGCTCGATCAAAAACTCGCCCTGTATTACCAGCATCTGGAGCAATATGGCGCGCCGGATGTGTTGATCATCGGTAGCTCTCGGGCCCTGCGCGGGGTGGATCCTACGGCTCTGCAGGCAGAGCTGGCTACCCTCGGCTACGACAATGTGACGGTGTTTAACTTTGGCGTGAATGGGGCGACGGCTCAGGTGGTCGATTTAGTCGTCCGGCGGCTCCTTGTGGTTGAACATTTACCGAAGCTGATCCTTTGGGCCGATGGCGCAAGGGCCTTGAATAGCGGTCGCACCGATCGCACCTATACAGGCATTGCTTCATCGGAGGCCTACCGCGACTTGAATGCCGGAACCTTGGTGTTGCCGGTGGTGGATGCCAACCGGATTACTACCCGTCCTGCTGCTCAGGGCACCAGGGAAAATCTAGGATTTTCGCTCCAGGAAAACTATCAAGCCATGGATCGATGGCTGAGCGATCGCTTGTCCCGTGGTTCCACGGTGCATACAGAGCGTGATCAGATTAAATACTTGTTGCAACGCCAGTTTGCAGCTTGGCTGCCCCGTCCGGCTGCCGCTGAGACACCACTGATGATGACGCTCCCGGCCGATCCGGATGCAGTGGATGGCAGCCTTCCCACCGATGCAGAAGCCATGGGCAGTCAAGTCCGAACGGATATTCGGGGATTTTTGCCCCTAGCTGTGGAGTTCAACCCTGCTACCTACTATCAGCAATATGCCAGGGTTTCCGGCAGCTACGATCGCGACTATGAAGCCTTCCGCCTCGAAGGACAGCAGGCTGAAGCAACCCAGGCCGTTCTGGCTACCGCTCAAGAGCATGGCATTCCTCTGGTCTTTGTCAATATGCCGTTGACCGATGAATATCTCGATCCGGTGCGGCTTGGCTATGAGCAAGAGTTTCGCCAGCAGCTTCGGAGTCTATCGGTGAGCAACAACACCTTCATCTTTCGAGATCTGGGCGAAATTTGGCTCGATCAATACCAATATTTCTCAGATCCAAGCCACCTCAATCGTGCTGGAGCCTTTTCTGTCTCCCAACGCCTAGCCCAAGATCCGATGATTCCTTGGGCTGTGACCACAGAAGACTAGCTGAGCTTGAGTGCGTTGACGGGTACGTCATCCCAGGACTCTACGGTGCGGAGGCGGGCTACCCAGCCATCTGCCTTTTGGTCGGCGGTGAGGTTCTCTTGAAACGAAACATGGCAGGCTTGGGCCTCGGTCTCGCTGTCGCAGGCAATGCAAGCATAGATAATACCCAGGGGATCAAGTTGCTCGTTTATCCAAATAGTCACGGTGCGGTTCTTCCCCTATACGATTGCTATGGTTAGGTCATATCACATCTGATGGAATGTTCACGGCTGGAACATCCTGCATTGGCTCCCCGGCTTCGCCGTCCCCTCACCCAGGGGACGATAGACATTCGGGTACTGCTCAAGCCTTGAATGAATAGCCTATCTAAACGGATTTGATATGACTGGAGTTGCGGATGTCTCAAGGAGCACCCGCAGTCTATCCTACAGAATTCGCTCAAGAATTGCAGCCGCGATGGGTTATTTCTTCAAATTTGGGACAGGGCTATAGACCCTAGCCTATGATTGAACTACAGCCGTTTCCGCCCCATGTCTCTCAGAATTGGCTAGCCGTGACCTATGGTACCTATTAGCTATCTCGATGAATCTATTCACCTACCGACCCTACGCGATCGCCTCCTAGCCCTAGAACAGGATATTGCCAAGGCTAGCTCTGGGGCGGCGGCGGCTCGGTGGCGGGCAGAGCTAGCGGCGATCGCTGCGGAGCTGGATCGAGGCGATCGTCCTAGGCTGCAGGGCGTTGAGGATGAGAGCGATCGCCCCTCTTTAGATTACCTGTGTCATGCCTACCAGGTTCTGAACTTTCATCTAGAAAACTCGCCCCTTGCCTTCATTGAATGGGATAGTCAGTCTAGAATTCGGCGTTGGTCTAGCCAGGCGGAAGCAATTTTAGGATGGACGGCGGCGGAGGTGATTGGCCGATCACTCCAGGATTTGCATTTTATCTATGATGATGATTGTGCCGACGTGCAGCAGGTGAAAGAGCGCCTGCTGCGCGGAGAACAGCGGATGATCCATTGCAACCGCAATTATCATAAAGATGGTTCGGTGGTGTATTGCGAATGGTATAACTCTTCGCTAACCGACGAAGATGGACAGGTGATTTCAGTGTTGTCGGTGATGCAGGACATTACCGAGCGCCAAGCGGCGAAACTGGCCCTAGAAACCAGTGAGAAACGCTATCGCCAACTTTTTGATAGCGCCAATGATGCTGTCTTTGTCCATCAATTGAGCTCTGAAGGGCAGTTATCTAACTTCTCCGATGTCAATACCGTAGCTTGCCAGCTCTTGGGCTACAGCCGTGAGCAACTCATGCAGCGATCGCCCCAGGATATTAACCTGCCGGAGATGAATGACCAGTTGCCAGCGATTGCCCAACGCTTGCAGCAAGATAACCAAGCCCTGTTTGACATGGTTTTGCTCAGTCAGACGGGCGAACGCATTCCCACGGAGATTAATTCCCATTTGTTTGAGCTAGAGGGGAAGCTGACCGTGCTGTCTGTGGTGCGAGATAGTCGCGAGCGCAAACAGGCGGAGCTAGAAATCCAAGCCTGCATTCAGCAAGAACAGTCTCTCAACCGTGTGGTGCAGACTATTCGCAATTCGCTGGATATTCAAACGATTTTTTCCACTGCGACCCGCGAGATTGTGGATCTCTTGGGCATCACCCGTGCCTTAATTGTGCAATATTGCCCTGAGCAAGAATACTGGCAACATGCTGCCGAGCATCGATGTCATGAGAGTTTACCGGTTACATTACACACCATCATTCCCGATCACGACAACCCCTTTGCCGAACGCATCAAACGCGGCGACATTGTCTGTGTTGATCAAACCAGTACGATTGAAGATCCCATCAATCAAGCGCTCGCCGATCGCTTCCCCGGCGCTTGGCTGATTGTGCCTCTTAGGGTCAATGGTGAGACGTGGGGGGCGCTGACGCTGATGAAAGAGGCTAGTCATGCCGGATGGCAGGCGTCAGAACTGGAACTGGCGCACCGGGTCACGGATCAACTGGCGATCGCCATCCAGCAGGCCCAGCTCTATCAGCAGGCCCAGGAGCAACTGGCCGAACGGCAGCGGGCTGAAGCTGCTTTACGAGAATCCTTGGCGGAAAAGGAGGTGTTGCTGTCGGAAGTGCATCACCGGGTCAAGAATAACTTACAGATCATTTCTAGCCTGCTCGATCTCCAGGCCAACCGCACGCAGGATCCCACCGCCCGTGATGCGCTGCGGCAAAGCCAAAGCCGGGTCAGCAGCATTGCCCTGATCCATGAACATCTTTACCAATCCCATGACCTGTGCAACATTAACGTTGCCCAATATGTTCGTTGTCTCACCGCCGATCTCTATCGCACCTACGCCACCTCCCTGCACCCCGTCACCCTAGAGCAGTCCATTGATCCCAGCTTACACATTGGCGTTGATCGGGCGATCTCCTTAGGTTTGATTCTGAATGAACTGATTGCTAATGCGCTGAAACATGGCTTCAAGTCTGGTCAAGCTGGCACCCTGACCATGTCTTTGCAGGCGACTAGTCTTGATGAATATGCGCTGTCTATTGGCCATGATGGCCATACCTTGCCCGCCGACTTTGATCTCCAAGCTCCCCAGTCGATGGGGCTGAAACTCGTCTCCATCTTGATCCAACAGCTCAAGGGACGCCTGGAGTGCGATCGCGGCCCTCAAACGGTGTTTACCGTGTATTTCCCATCGCAAAGTTAAGTAAATAATCTTTATAGTGTATTTTGTTTGACAAAGGTTAACATGGGTGTAGGTTCAAGCAACCAGTTCAAGCTTTACTCTGTTACCCTCAACAGAGTCATCTTGTCCCCTGTTATTCGTAGAATGAAAAGCAGGCTACAGATGCATAGTTGGCTGGTTACCCTGTTGCCTCCAACTGATTTGTGCTCAACTCCCTGTGGTTAGCAGGGGTAAAACAGTACGGATCCATCCCTTGATCCTATCTATACTCAGTATAGGTTCTGCATGGTTGTTTCATGGGAGATCTGGTTTACTATGTGTTGTAGATATTGATTGAGTCCGAGCTATGTCTATTCAACAGCGCGCCCCCTATCATCTACGCTTGCTTCTCACCATCATCATTGCCATCTGAGAGAGCTTGTCACGTTTCAGCTTGGGCGCGATCGCTACCAGATAGACAGCTAAACATGTACCATATGCTTAGAATTAGGCAGTCTATGGCTGAGTTCTGAGTATTCTATGATGTTTCTCAACTAGCATTCTCTCCTGTGGACAGATAGTGGACAGATAGTGGACAGATAGTGGACGGGGATCTACTGGCCCGATTGGTCAAGATTTTTACTCATGAGGGTCATAGCGATCGTGGAGATGCCAGTCTCGAAGTCTGCCGGAGTACAGATATGGGAGGGTTGTGCTTTAGGTGGAAAGACTGAGCGGATCAAGGTATGGTCATCCTCATGCCGTGAACCCTTGCTCTAGCCGTGCCTCAACACAGTCGTGTGACGGTTATCTATGGTAAGCATAATTCAACCGTACTTGTATAGACTGAACAGACCTACCGTTTCTAAACTATTCCCCTGCGATCGCCGTCAGCGAACCTTGCACCCTACGAGAACGAATGTTATGGCAAAGATCCTCATTGTTGAAGATGAACCGATTGCAGCCTGGAATTTGCAGGAGTCCTTGGAGTCTCTCACCCATCAAGTTGTGGGTTGTGTGAGTTCTGGGCGCGAGGCGATTCAGGTGACGGAGTCGCTGCAGCCGGACATCGTGATCATGGACATTCGTTTAGATGGGGACTTGGATGGCATCCAAACCGCCACGATCATCAACGCTCACTATGAGGTACCCATTATTTATCTCACCGCCCACTCGGATGAAGTAACCCTAGAGCGGGTGATGAAAACAGCGCCCTTTGGCTACCTGATGAAGCCCTTTCGGCTGAAGGAGCTACAAACAAGTCTCAACATTACCCTGCAGCGATCGCGACTAGAGCAACGGTTGGAAGCTTCAGAGCAACAGCTAGCGGTCACGCTCAACAGTTTGGGTGATGCGGTGATTGCTACCGATACTCATCAGCAGATTACCTTTATGAATCCGGTGGCGGAGCGCCTGACTGGATGGGATACGAAGTCTGCCATAGGGAAACCGATCAGCGCTGTTATGCGGCTGCTCGATCCTCAAACTCGCCAAGATATGATCAATCCCCTCACCCAGGCTATGAGTGCGGGGCAAGTCTTTCGGCTCCCCCAACCAACTGTGCTACAGACTCTGGATGGACAGGAATACATGGTCAGTGACTCCGCTGCTCCAATTCAGACGGCAGAGGGAGACATCATCGGCGGTGTTTTGGTATTCACAGACCTCACCGATCGCCAAGCGCTGGAAGCTGAGCTACAGCGCAGTCAAGCCCGCTATCAACTAGCGGTGCAGGCTGGTCAGGTGGGCGTATGGGACTGGGTATTAGACACCCATGAGATTTACCTAGACCCGATTCTCAAGTCGATGCTGGGCTATGACGAAGAGGATATTCCCAACCATCTGGATGAGTGGTTAAAGCATGTGCACCCTGGCGATCGCTCTAAGGTGGCGATCGCTCTGAATACCTACCTGAATGGTGCTGAGCATCAATTTGTTTGTGAACATCGAATGCTGCATAAAGACGGTAGTATTCGCTGGGTTTTAGTGCGTGGGATTGCCGAAAAGGATATCCACGATCGTCCGTGGCGGATGATGGGTACCTATGTGGATATTACG
>RECH01000112.1 GCA_007694125.1 Leptolyngbya sp. DLM2.Bin15 | reverse complement strand
GTTGATCAACAGGTAAGGTGAGCCCTGCCGATCAACTTAGGTTAACCAGGACTCTAGGTGCGTGGTTGGGGATCCGGGCCAATGGATGGATGACCAGCAGGTGTACCAGATTCTTCCTCAAGGCGATCGCCCCCCAGCCAGCGACCGATGCGCCACTGAAAACCGTCAACGTAGGTAAAAATCACCGGCACGACCACCAGGGTGAGTAGCGTAGCGGTGGCCATGCCGCCAATGACAGCGATCGCCATGGGACTGCGAGTTTCGGCATCTGCGCCAATTTCCAAAGCAATGGGTATCATCCCGGCGATGGTGGAGAAGGTGGTCATCAAGATAGGTCGCAGGCGCGATACACCAGATTCCATCACGGCTCGGAATTGGGGCATCCCAAAGTCTCGCTGATTGGCCAGGGCCGAATCTACCAGCAAAATGGCATTTTTGGTCACCAAACCCATGAGCAATACAATACCGATGAGGGCAAATAACCCTAGCTCTTTCTGGGTAATCATCAAGGCAATCAACGCACCGCCGATGGATAGGGGAAGGGCAGTCAAAATCACAAAGGGATAAAGAAAGCCGTTGTAGAGCAACACCAAGATGGCGTAGATACAGAGCACGCCGGTGCCTAGGGCCTGCAGGAATCGCGAGAAAATATCTCGCATAATCTCCGCATCTCCAGATGGACGCTGGGCTACTTCGGGAGACAGGTTCTGCAGGGCGGGAAGGGCTTCCACTTGGGCAAAGGCTTCACCTAGGGACAGACCATCTAGGTTGGCCCCAAGGGTGACCTGGCGGGCTCGGTCAAAGCGCTCGATGGTGGCAGGGCCGCTCCCGAGGCGAATATCGGCAACGGCGGCTAGGGGCACCATAGCGCCGGACTGGCTGGGAATCCGCAGGCTGCGTAGGGTGTTGAGATCGTTGCGGGTGTCTGGATTGAGCTGCACGCGAATGGGAATTTGGCGATCGGGGAGGTCGAATTTGGCGGAGTTGGCATCGGTGGCCCCAATCGTAGCCAGGGAGGCGGTGCGGGCGATCGCTTGCACGGTGACGCCTAGGTCTGCTGCTCGTTGCGGGTCGGGAACAATCAAAATTTCTGGACGCACTTGGCTAGCGCTGGAGCTGACGTCCACGAGACCTGTGACCTGCCGCATCTGTTGCTCAAGGGCGATCGCTGCCGCCGTTAAGACATCTGTATTTTCACTTGTCAACACGAGGTTTAGATCTTGGCTGCTGCCTCCTGCCCCTTGGCTTTCAAAACTAATGCGCGCGCCAGGAATTTGGCCAAACCGTTGCCGCATCTCGCTCTCAAACTCATTTTGGCGCACCTGTCGCTCGGAGCGAGGCTTGAGGTTAATGGTTAGCTTAGCTTCGTCGGAGCCATCGCCCCCAACTTCCACCAACACCGACGCCACCGCCGGATGGTCTTGCACCTGCTGGGTGACCCGCTGGGCCATGCGATCGGTCTCGCTGAGGGATGATCCGGGCGGTAACTCAATCGATACGGTACTCAAGCCCGTATCCCCAGCGCTAAAGAGGCCGGTGGGAATGAGGGGGACGAGCTGCAAGCTGCCGATGAAGAAGAGGAGGGCGATCGCTAAGGTCACTAATCGATGGCGCAATGCCCAGGTAATAATGCCTCGATAGGGACGGGGGCGCGATCGCGTTGGAGTGGTTAGCTCTGGGGAAAATCGGGCGCGCGGTGCCTGGGTACTCGGTTTGAGCAAATAGGCGGCCATCATGGGTGTCACCGTGACGGCGACCAGGGTGGAAAACATGGTGGCCACGGCGACTGTAATGCCGAAGGGTTGGAAAAACTGTCCTGGAATGCCGCCCATGAAGGCGACGGGCACGAACACTGCCACAATGGTCGCCGTGGTGGCGATCACCGCAAAGCCAATTTCCGCCGAGGCGTCGAGGGCAGCCCGCATGGGCTTTTTACCCATTTGTAAATGCTGATCAATATTCTCGATCATGCAGATGGCGTCATCCACCAGGTTACCCATGGCTAAGGCCAGGGCTAAGAGCGTCATGCCATTCAGGGTATAGTCGAGCGATCGCATCACCAGAAAGGTGGGTAAGATCGATAACGGCAGGGCCAGCGCCGTGATCAATGTGGGCCGCCAGTCGCGCAAAAAGAGACCCACGACAATCACGGTGAGAATAGACCCCATGACCAGCGCGCCTTGGGTGGCCGCGGAGGATTGGCGAATGGGATCGGCTCGGGTGACAATCAACTCCAGCCGCACATCTTCGGGTAGGGTGGTTTGCAGACGCTCCACGGCGGCCCGCACGCCTTCTTCCACTGAAACAAGGGTACTGCCGGTACTGCGCAGGACAGAAAAGGCCACCACTGGCAACGCTTCGGATTGCAGTGCTGTATCCACAAATCTTGCCTGTTGCCGCACTTCGCCAAAGCTGTCTTCCACCTGGCCTAGGGCATTTAGAGGTACGGTTCCCCCTGCAGGCAGACCAATGGGATAGGCGCTGAGGGCCTCCACCGTGTCGGCACTGCCGAGGGTGCGAATATTATTTTCACTGCCTCCCGCATCCGATCGCCCCCCGGGTAAATCCACATTCAGGGCGCGAATTTGATCATTGACTTGGGTGGCCGTAATCCCCAGCGCCTGCAGCCGTTCGGGACTGAGGTTGATGCGAATTTCCCGATCGAGACCCCCAACTCGGCGAATTTGGGACACCCCTGGCACGGACAGCAACTCTCGGCTGATGGTGCGATCCACCAAGTTACTCAGCTGTTCCACCGACTGCTGCTCCGATGTCACCACATAGGTCATAATCGGGCCGCCGGCAAATTCTAGCCGCTGCACCACCGGTTCGTTGACCTCCTCTGGCAGGTCTTGGCGGATTTGGGCCATGGCATTACGCACATCATTGGTGGCGCGATCGCTGTCGGTGCCTAGCACGAAGCTAATCGTGGTCGTAGAACTACCGTCGGTCACCACGGAGTTAATGTCATCAATATTGCCCAGCCCCGCCACCGCATCTTCCACCGGGCGAGTCACCTGGGTTTCTAGCTCCGATGGCCCCGCCCCTGCTTGGGTGACGGTGATGCTCACCGCAGGTATATCAATATTAGGATTGGAATCGATACCCAACTGGGTAAAGGCCATCAATCCCGCCACCACTAAGACCAAGACCCCCACTAAGGTAGGGACTGGTTTACGAATCGACCAAGCAGAAAGTTGCATAACCCAAGTTCCAGAAAATGTCCTAGCAATGGAGCAGCAATGACGGGTGCGGCATCGCTATTCGTTTGGCATCGCGGCCACGCGATCGCCTTCATTCAAATAAGAGGCACCGGCGACGACGATGCGATCGCCTGGATTCAGCCCCTGGAGCACCTCCACCTTCGGTGACTCACCGGATAGAACGTCGCCCACGGTAATCGTTTGGGCGGTGACGGTGTCATCCGCCTGCACGACGTAGACTGCACTACTGCCATCAGGCTGGGGTAAGACTGCTGCTGTGGGAATGGTCACCCCAGAACGACTGTCTAAAATCAGTGCTGCCCGCAGGAACATGCCCGATCGCAACAGCGATGAACTGGGCAATTCAATGGTGAGTGTGGCTTCCCGCGTTTGGGGATTCACCAAGGAGGCAATCTCCCGCAGCCGTCCCTGAAGGTCAATGCGTGCATCAGCGTCCGACGTCACCCGCACCGGCATTCCCACCTGCACTTGGGAGAGTTGGGTTTCGGGCAGGGTCACTTCTAGTTCCAACTGACCATTTTGAATCAGCGAAAACAAGGGCGTGCCGGTGGCAGACACATCTCCCAATCGGGCCATACGCTCGGCCACAATGCCATCGGCTGGAGCCAATACCAAGGTTTGATTCAACTGGGTTTCTAGCTGCTGGATCCGTGCCGCCTGGCTAGCGACCTGAGCCTCAGCACTGCTGACATTGGCGATCGCCACCTGTACGCCCTCCTGGGAGGTGATGGCCGCCGTCGCCCGACTGTCGTAGTCTTGCTGACTAATCACCCCTTCATCTCGCAGATTTTGGAAGCGTTGCAGATTGGTCTCTGCCTCCGCCAGGGTGGCCTGGGTCTGGGCGAGGGTAGCCTGCTGTTGGCGCACATTGGCCCGGGCAGATTCGAGACTGGCTTGAGCTTCCAGCAGTTGCGATCGCAGCACCGCATCATCCAGCACCGCCAAGACTTGCCCTGCAGCCACTGCATCACCGTCGTCTACTAGAACCTGCTGAATCTGAAGGCCGCTGGTGCGGGGGGCGATCGGCAGTAGGTCGTAGGGCACCACCGTCCCGGTTGTATCCAAACTGCGCTCCACATCCGCCGACTGCACCGTGAGCACCGTGACCGGCTGCGCTGCCGACTCGGTGGCTTCGCTAGCATCGTCCACCACTGCTGCTGGTTCCGAGGCCAGTCTCATGCCGCCGACTAGCAACCCGGCTGCTAGACCCACGCCTAGACCAATCCACAGACCAGGCTTGCTGGTAAACCAAGACCACCATCCCGGTGCGATCGCTGGTGATGTGGATGGGGCATCAGAGCCCGTGGCCTCTGGTGCAGCTTTGGGGTCATGGCTTCCTCGAAATGCAGACTCTGTCACAATGTGCCTCCCAGCGATCGCAACCTTAGGACGGATGCTTACAAATCTTTATAAACCTTTCTGTTTTATTATGACGCATTGATTTACATTTCATGCCCACCCGACTGGGTGGTAAATCTCACCGAGGGAAGTCTAGGGGGGAGCGATCGCCTGGGAAAAATGCCATCAAACTGCCATCAAACCGAGGCGATCGGCGCGATGATATCAGGTGGCGACAACATGGTGGAAAAATTTTTTAGAAAGCCTGCATAAGTTCTTGCTTGCCCAACCGAGTAGAGCAGTAGGACGCTCAACGTGTGCCTGAATGACTGCGGTTCCTCTACCTCCAAGACGACTATGCCAAATTCCAGCACCAGTCTTGCCTTGCAATTCTGCACATACCAGCCCGATATTGACTCTCGACGTAAGCGGGTCGATCGCAACATTAGCCCCACGGCTGAAATCCTCATTGATGACACAATTTGTCAAAATCCCGATGTTTGGGGACGCTACTTCCTGCTGATATTTTGGTTCTGGCAGGTTCCAGAAACAGCTAGCTTTCGGTATCTAGAACAAGCTATTCGCGCCTGGCAGTCGCTGTGCTGGAGTGAGAATGCTCATCTTTTAGATATCCACCACCATATTCTCAGCCAGCAGCAGCATCCTCAAGCCCAGCGCTTTTTCAACAATCCCCTCGATCAGGCTCGGCACCTCCTAATTATTTACCTACAACCCAAATGTGTCGCGGCTGCCAAAAAATGGTTTGCTAAGCCCGAAGAAGGATTTGGCATTGCCTTGGAGCAGGTGTCAGATCTGGGAAGGCTGCTCAAGCGGTTTGATTTGGGGCTGCGTCATACCACGCTGCGAGCCTATGCTGAACAACGCCTGCAGGGAAAGATTCGAGACCATCGCGTTAAGGAAGAAGGAACCAAGCGATATACCTCTGGCTACGCTAAACTGCGATACAGCACTAAAACAGCTATTCGCTATGCGCTGCAATCAAGCGGACTCAATGACAGCCAGATCCGGCGGATTCGTTTGGTGCTTAAAAGCTTCGCAGAAATTTACACGACCAAACAAGTCGGCAAACAGGAACTCCCGCCGCCTAGCCCAGAGCAGCTTCTGCAGATGAGCGATCGCTGCAACCAACGGGCAAGTAGCCTTAAGATATCTCCTGAATTTACCCCTCAGGACATTCAGACTATTCTAGATACCACTATTCATGCTCTTAAGCACCACCCCCTAAACCGCGATCGCCCCTTGGTGTTAACCACAATCCGAGGGGCAGATGATGAAGAGCAGTCTTTACTCGATACGATTGAAGACAAAAATGCCACCGGCGATCTGGAGGATTTGATGCTTCAAGAGGTGAGAGACTATCTGCGAGAGCTGGTTGACCAGGTATTTATGGAACGTTCTACCTATGAAAAGAATCTGCTGCGGCTTCGAGACGGTCTGGGGTTGGTTCAGCGAGAAATTAAAGATGTTCTTTATCCAGGTTCAAGCAAGGATCAGAGCACCGTCAGCCGTCATATCAAGGCCTTGAAGCAGAAGTTTTGTCACGGCTGTATTCAGGAGATTCAGCAAACCTACCCCGATGTTTTCAGCCAAGGAGAGTCCCACGATGTAGTCATTGCTCAACTGAATGATCACATGACCATTTATCTCACCCAATATAGTCAAAAGCAGGGACAGTTCCTCCTGACAGACATCATTCAACAGCTAGATGCTAGCGATCGCCAGATGCTTGTTCAAGTACAAACACAACCTGATATGTCTACACCCATGGATGTGTTAGATATCCATAAATCTCTACATGCCAGCTTCATACAGGCGATTCATCGCCATTGGGATGTAGACTTCCAGAAAACTCCGTCTCTCCACTATCGCCTGTATGATTTCATAGATGAATGGCTCCACGATTGTTTGCTGTCGTACGAATAACCACATTTCTTTGACATTAGGAGAGAGGTAATATCCATGATGAGCTTTGAAGACTTAGTTGCGATCGCCCCCGATCAAGTTTGTATTCCGATTACGTCAGAAGACCACAAGACTGTAACGGCTGATATCCAACGCACTCCCTACAGTAATGATGCTGCCCGTCAGCAGGCCTACTATAATCTGCTAAGTTTGAGGCTACTCCGAACCTGGCTTGCAGATACGTTGGAGATTGAACCGCCATCACCTTGGGTGGCAGAGGACACCTTGCCGTCGGTATGGGATGTAGTTAACGGAACAGCGATTCAAGTGGGCGGCGATCGGCTGGTCGTAATCCCCAATGGCGATCGCCCTCTTGATGAACTATCGGTATCCCAGGAATGGGTCGATCATCCAGATTGGTGTGGCGACTATTATCTGGCCGTAGATATTAATACTGATCAACAATGGCTGAGAATTGTGGGCTATACCACCCATACCTTGCTCAAACAAGGCATGTTCGATGACATCGATCGCACCTACTGTATACCAGTTGACTCCTTGATCAAAGATCTGAATGTGTTGTGGGTTGCCCAAGACTTGATGCCCCCATCGAAACCTAGGGTGGTCGATCTGCCGCCGCTGGGCAGCGAAACCGCTCAGCGCGTAATCCGCCAGTTAGGTGCTGTTAAAGCCTATTCTCCTCGATTAGATGTTCCTTTTAGTCAATGGGTAGCGTTGGTGACTCATCCTGACTATCGCCAAGCTCTTTATGTAGAGCGCACAGCCTCTGCCGTTGTCAACATCGCCCAATGGCTACAGGGACAGTTTCAGCAAGGATGGACGGCGGTACATGCGATAGAACCTATTAGCTCAAAACTGGCGATTGCCCGAGGAACCTCTAGCTCGTCTCAAGGTGAGCGACTTGTCATCGATGGCAAGGTGAGTCTTATGGTTCAAATTGAACCCCTGAACCATGCTACCAAGGACACCACTTCATCGGAATACCGCGTTTCTATCCGTGCATGTCTCAGCCAACCACTAGAAACCGCTCAATATCTATCACTAAGTTGTTCTGGAGGCGATGAAGATGACTGCCAGGCATCTTCACCAGACGACTCCAACCTTGAACTTTTGCCCCTCATTGGCGAAGCAGGTGAGGCGTTTGAGGTCACCCTTGTGCTGGGCGATCAACAGGAGACAGTTCAGTTTATGCTCTAAAGACTGACCTGATCTTGCTAAATAAGCTGTGTTGCTGGCACTGTCTAGCATTGCTCTATATACGGACAGGTTTAGTGATGATTTTAGTGTCAAACATAACCGCAAAAACACGGAGAGGTGTGCTACATTACTCTCTGAGGTGATATGGATCATGCTCTTTCTGTTAAGCAAGTGTAAGTAAGTTGAACAGTAGATCAACGTAGCTTCACGGATGTTGTTTCAATCTGCTTCATGTTCATAACAGCATTTCTAGTATGATAAAAGACCGTTTTCAGGGCTTTACTATGTAGTATTGAGGTGCAGGGGGCTATGAGAGATGATCTAAATGGATATCTAGATTTCCTGAAAGAGGGAAAAGCGCGCATCTGGATGCTACTGATTGGAATTGATGCTTATACAGATACTCGACTGAAACCTCTATCCTGCGCTGTGTCTGACTGCCAAAAGCTGGAAGATGCTTTGAAAATAGCAACTCAAGACTTTAAGGCATCGGAAATTCGACCTCTCTATGGCGCAAGCAGCGATCGCCCCGTTACAAAAGATGCGGTAGAAGCGGAGCTCGAAACCATTGTCCAATCCGTCAAGCCGAGGGATACGCTTTTCATTTATTTCTCTGGCCACGGAGAAATCGGATCGGATGATCAGCTCTATCTTTGCCTAAGCACCACTCAAACAGATAACCTGCTGGAAACAGGGCTAGGAGTTCGTCATCTGCTGAGCCAGCTCAAGGCATCGAAGGCTAGCCGCCAGGTGGTTGTGATGGATGCTTGTCATAGTGGCGGCACGATCGGACAATTTGGGGCAAGGAGTCGAGGTTCTGCCGTTTTAGAGCGATCGGCTCAAGACCCTCCCCTAGGCGATGATCATGACGATGGTCTGGAGGTCAATCCAGCTATTGGGCAAAAGCTCACGGAAAATCTCAACCAGTATGTAAGCAGCGCGGGCAAGAATTTTTTCGCGCTACTGTCCTGTGAAGAAGGGCAGCAATCCTGGGAAGTGTCAGGATTTGGAGGTATTTTCACCCATTACTTAGTGGAGGGACTAAAGGGAAAAGCAGCGAATCCAGAAGGGTTGATCGAAATGGATCACCTTTACAAATATGTTCGAAGAAATACGGCTCGCTTGGTTCAGGAACAAATTTGTCCCACTCGTCCGGAGGCGAATCAAACGCCGGTACGCTTAACAGTCGGTAGTCAAGATATTATTATTGGGGTAGTTTCCTTAACTCGCAGTGAAGAAGATCTGTTTGCACCACCGCCCCCGAATACTTCCCTAGAAACAAAGTTCGAACAACAAATTAGCCGCTATCTTAATGCCTTTAGTTATTGTTATCAACGGCAATATCCACCTCGAATTTCTGAAGGCGATCGCCAACGTCTTGATCAACTCGCTCAGGACTGGCTCTTAGCGCCACCGAGAGTGCA
>RECH01000113.1 GCA_007694125.1 Leptolyngbya sp. DLM2.Bin15 | reverse complement strand
GATGAGGCATGGGGGCGTGGATGGGAGGGGGTTGCGTTTTGGTAGCCGTCCCCTGAGCGGAGTCGAAGGAGACATCTTGGGTAGGTTTTGGCGTTTTCTTGGGTAGCCGTCCCCTGAGCGGAGTCGAAGGGGATATTATTCAGCAACGCCTAAACATCACCCATCCCCATCAACTAAGCCTTGTTGCACTAAGCGGGCAAACCGGGATTCAGGTTGATTCGCTAAGGTTTTGCGTGGTCCATACTCCACGATCTGACCTTGATCCAGAATCAAAATTTGATCGACGCGTTGCACGGTGGCAAGGCGATGGGCGATGATCACGCCAGTGCGTCCTGCCAGCAGGTTGTCTACGGCTTGCTCAATCAAGGTTTCAGTGGCGGGGTCCAGGCGGGAGGAGGCTTCATCTAAAATCACGAGGCCAGGTTCTTTGAGAAAGATGCGTGCAAAGGCAAGTAATTGGGCCTGGCCTGCAGATAGACCACCGCTGTCGGGTTGTAGGGGGGTATCTAGTCCAGCGGGCAATGCGTTGAGCCAGGGAGCCAGACCGAGTAGTTCTAGCACCTCCAGGATCCGCTGGTCGCTCATCCTGGTGTCGAAGAAGGTAAGGTTGTTGCGTACGGTGGTTTGAAAGAGCTGGACATCCTGGGTGACTAACCCAACCCGCTGGCAGAGGTGAGGTAAGGGGGTTTGAGGTAAGGGAATACCTCCCAGGCAGATGGTGCCAAGTTGGGGATCATAGAGGCGCAGCAATAGACGAGCGATCGTGGTTTTGCCGCTGCCGGTACGACCGAGGATGCCCAGAGTTTGACCTGCGGGGAGGTGGAAGGAGAGGTCTTGGAGTTGGGCCTGGGATGGGAGATGGGGGGATGGAGAGTAGGTAAAGGAGACATGCTCGAATGTGATGGAAAGGGAACCGTTTGGCAGGGGGCGATCGCCTCCGACTGGCCGTTGGCTATCATCAACCAGAGGTTGAAGGTGCAGCAGGTCTTGGATGCGGAGAATGCTGGCTTCGGCCTGCTGCAGGTTTTCCAGTTCTTCGCGAATGCGTTCGATGGGCTGCTTCAACAGGTTGGTGTAGTAAAAAATTAGATAGACGGTGCCCAGGGTAATGGCGTTCTGATGCCAGAGATAGGCTCCCAGGGCCAGAGCTATCCCATTACCTAGGCTAAACAGCCCTATCGACGTTCCCCATAGGATGGTGCTAGTCAGGCGGGCTTGATGAAATACCGGCAGCCAGCGTTGCAATATCTGGTGGAAGCGGTGCATGACGTAGCTGATGGCACCATTGGCCCGCAGGTCTTCTGTACCCGCTAGGTGTTCGCCCAAGAAGCCAAAAAACTCGGCGCTAATCTGGCGATAGGTGGCCCAGGGGGCGATCGCATACCCCCGCAGCCGCAGCAAGATGCCTAACGCAGTCAGGGCAAAAAGGCTGAGGCACAGGCCGGCGCGCCAGTCTTTGAAGAATAAAACGACCAGAATGCCGACTAGCAACAGCAGGTTTCCCAAAACCTCTAGGGTAAATCGGGCAAAAAAACGGGAGAGCGTATTAACATCACCATCTACTCGCTCAACCAGTTCCCCTGGAGTGTGCGAGGTATGAAAGGACAGATCTAGCTTCAGGCAGTGCTCCAGTAGATCGAGGCGCAGGGCGTTGGTGGCTGTCCAGGCCACGTTTTCACCCAGATAGGTGGCGATGACGGCAAAGACTTGGGTGACAAGGGCTACCAGAATAAATAAAATCGCTGCATTTACTAGGGTAGGTGAGGCACCTTGGGTGACAACTGTGTCGATGAAGTAGCCAAGAATTTGGGGGTTCACCAGTTGTAGTCCAATGCTGCCTAAAAGGGCAATGGTGAGCCCCGCGACGCGACCTTTTTGCGGCTTGAGATAGTCCGCCAGCAGATGACGATACTGGTTGAGCGGAATGTTCATGTCTGCGATTAAACCCCTGATTTGATGTCCCTCAATGTTGTCTTAAGGGGCGGGCGGAATGCGAGCAATCCGACGGGTTTGGAGCTCTGGTGGTAATTTGTAGGCTGAGACCATACCGTCGTTGCTGTCGAGGTAAAGCTCGGCGGCGGTGAGCAGGTCGGCGGCACAGGTGGTAGGGTCAAGGTCGGCAAACAGGTAGGTGGGTTTGCCGGTGCCCACGTAGGCGATCGCGCAGGGCTGGTCACAAATACACAGACATCCGGTCGCCTCAAGGGTCAGTTCCGCTTTGCGAGGCCACTGGTCATAGAGTGTCTCTAGGTGTTTCAGCAGGTGGGCACCTCCTGTTTCGTCGTTGCGCTTGTCTTCATTGACCGAAAAACCGCAGCTTTTACAGACAATCAACTGGTCGGGCACGGCTATGAATCCTCCACTAGATATTTGAATAGGTCGTCCAAGATAGCGTTGGCGGCGATCGGGCCATCCCCAATCCAGTAGGAAGGAACCTCGTAGACCCGCCCATTTTGAACCGCCGTCAACGTAGACCACAGCGGATCAGCTACTAACTTATCTTTCTGAGTCTGGGCCTGCTGAGCAACGTCATCTTGAAATCCGTAGGTCCAGAGAAATATGGCATCCCCATCAGCATCTGACAGTTTTTCGCGGCTGATGGTGTACTGAATGTTGTTGCTGAACAAAACGCTAGCTTCTGATGCTGTTAGGTCTTGGGAAGGAGGACGAGACAGTCCTGCATCTGCCACAACTGTGCCGCAAAAGGAGTCCTTCAGATACAGGTTCACATGGGTTGGATACACCCGCACGATGGATATGTTCATGTCAGCAGCCCGCCCACCCATCTGTGCCTGAAATTCGTCTAATCGGGCATAGTAATCGCCCATAACTCGTTCAGCTTCTGTGGTCTTATCAAGAGCTTCTGCAACGTGCATAAAAAAGTCTTTCCACTGCCCACTGTGCTCAAAGGGAATCAAAACTGTGGGGGCAATTTTAGATAAGATGCCATAGTCAGCGACGACATAATCGCCGCCGATGATTAAGTCTGGCTTGAGCGCCAAAATTTTCTCAATGCTTGGGGCATCGTTGCCGCCCACGTCTTCAATGCCGTCGAGCAGGCCGCTCAGGTGAATGCCTTCAGCATTTAACCCGTCACTCCCAATCGGCTTAATGCCTAAGCTCAGCGCATCATCTAAGCCACCTAAAACAACGATGCGCTGAGGGGTATGGGGCACACAGGTTTCGCCCCTGGCATGGCGAATGACTCGACAGTCGGCGCTGGCGATCGCACCATCCATTTGAGTAGAGGCATTGGGTGTACAAGCGCTGCCAAGGATAACGACAACGAGACATGTCAACAATCCTAAAACAAGCGATCGCCCCTTAGCTATCTGTGACCTAAAACAAGAGATTCGTCGAGTCATTCTGTAACCATTCATCGCATTTAACTTACAAGCAAAACCCTAAAATTCAACCGATAGCGATCCAACAATGCTGAGTGGCGCACCCGGCTCGATCGCTACTCGGCCAAAGTTATTGGATCTGAAATAGCGCACATCGAACAGGTTCTGCACATTGAGTGCGGCTCGCCAGTTGTCGCGACGGTAAAACACGGCTGCATCGGTGCGCCAATAGCTGGGCAGGTCAAAGGTATCACTGAAATCCCCAGCCCTTTCGCCCACATAAAACACCCCGGCCCCAAAGCCTAGACCTTGCAAATCACCACTTTGAATCTCGTAGGTGCTCCAAAGGCTAGCCGTGTGATTGGGGACGTTTTGCACTCGACTGCCGGGGGGCAGACCAAAATACTCCTCGGTGTATTCAGCATCGATATAGCCATAGGACGCAATCAGATTCCAGCCGGGGAGAATTTGCCCCGCCAGATTTAGATCAATGCCTCGGCTGCGTTGCTCAGCAATGGGAATACTGAAATCAGGATTGTTGGGGTCGGTGGTGGCCAAATTGGTTTTGGTGATGTTGTAGACCGCCAGAGATGCCGTCAACCGATCGGTGATGGCTGCCTGAACGCCTACCTCGTACTGAGTGCCCCGCTCTGGGGGCAGAAAGTCGCCATCGGCGTTCGTGCCAAAGTTGGGTTGAAACGAGCGCGCAAAGTTGGCGTAGAGCGAAATTGACTCGACTGGCTGATAGACCACGCCAATAGTGGGGGTAAACGCCGTGACATCCTGGCCAGAGTCGGTGCCTGTGAGATTGTCGCGGCTGTTTTGGGAAACCGCATCAAACCGTCCACCAGCCACCACGATCAGGTTGTCCAGAATCTGGATTTGATCCTGCACTAAGAGGCCGAGGGCATTGGTGCGATCGCTGTTGTTGCGCACCTCATTGGTGAGGTCGCTGAGGGAAGGGCGATCGCCGACGTTGTAGACCGGGTTGAAGATATCAAGGCTGGGCGTCAATCCGCTCGGTAGTCGTCGCTGGGTGCCACCGGACGTTTGCCGCCGCAGATCCAACCCAATCAGCAGGTTGTGCTCTACAGAACCGGTGAAAAAGTTGCCTAACAGATCGGTTTGCAGTGAGTAGACCTCAGAGCGATCGTCGTTGGAGCGGAAGTTGCGGGTCAAAATGCCCGTGGCTTCGTCTAGGGCAACGGGCTCAGCCCGATAGTCAAATGTGTCGGTTGACAGCAGCCGAAACTGGTTGCGCACCTGCCAGCGATCGCTAAATTCGTGCTCCAAGCGGTATCCAGCTCCGTATTCCTCCACCCGGCTGACATCGTCGGGCTCTCCGAAAATTCGGCTTCGCGGGGTGTCTACAATGCCCCGCCCGATGGCTAAAAATCCTCGGTCGAAGGGGCGTTCGTCGTTGCGATAGGTAAAGTCTAAATTCAGGGTCGTCGCCTCGCCCAAGCGAAAGGCGAAGGACGGCGCAGCAAAAACACGATTCACATCTTGATCGAAGTTGCGGAAACCATCGGTGCGTTCGTAGGCCCCGTTGAAGCGGTAGAGGATGGTGCGATCCGCATTCAGCGGCCCGGTCAAATCGACCGTGGGGCGAATCAATCCATAGCTACCTACCTGGAGTTCTAGACCATAGAACAGTTCGTCAAGAGGCTGCTTGGTGACCAGGTTGATAATGCCGCCGGGCTCTGTGTTGCCAAACAAGATCGAGGCTGGCCCCCGCAGCACCTCAATACGCTCCACATTGGCGGTTTCGGCAAAACCCGAGCCATCGCCCCTAAATCCATCGACAAAAAGACCGCTCGTAAAAAAACCGCGAATATTGAGCTGGTCGGTGGTGCTGCCAAAACCGCCATCCTGCACCACGCCGCTGACGTTGCGTACAGCATCGGTCACCCGGGTAACTGCCTGATCTTGTAGTACTTGTTCAGGGATCACCTGAATCGTTCGCGGAGTATCTCGCAAAGGCGTATCGGTGCGTGTTGCAGACGTCGCATTCCTGGGTGCATAGCCCTCATCCTGTTCCCCTGTCACCACCACCTGAATCGCATCCTCATCGGTTGCGACTCCTGGGATTCCCGGTGTCACAGCCAGCACAAGCCCAGACGCGCCCACATTCAGATTGGCGGTGGGCGGCCCATCCGTTCCCGTAATCGAAACCCTAACGCCGCCATCGGGCAAATTCGTCACGCTCACCAGGGCGATCCCTGCCGCCGGGCCAAACTGCTCAAACATCTCACCCCCTGGCAAGACCAGCACCGCGTTGGGGATATCCGCCGTCAGCGCATTGCCAACCACCGAGGTTTGAGGCTCCGCTAGGGGTTCCGCCGCTTCTAGAATTAGCTCCAGACCGCTTTCTGTTTCGCTAACCTGGACTGCCGTAATCTGAGTGAGCGCCTGAGCCACGTCCACAGCCGCTTCACCAGGCTGCTCCTGAGCGTCAATCTGGCTCATCCATTCCTCAACTGTGGCGGCTGCCTCAGGTATCTCGCTGAGTCGAGCAGCCTCGACCGGAACCTCCTCCATCGAAAAAACGGCGGATAAGTCTAGAGAGTCTGCCCTGGCAACCGTAGTCAGCCCTATCGAAAACACACCTGTCAACCAAACTAGTCTTTGCAGTTGATGCATCATTCACTCCCACAACACTGGATGGCATTCCGAGATGGAGAGCGGGTCTTGGTTACTAGGTCTTGGATATCGGATATTCGGCGATCGCAGTATCTCAACCCTAATACCTAGAATCCATTTACTCACCTAAATCAGAATTCTTCTCAAGAAGCTTACCGGAAGGGGGCGAGCAGTAGAAGACGGCCTAGAACGGTGGCGGGAGTTTTTTGAACGGTTCTCGGAGTTTTTCTGGCTGGGGCTGAGTAACCAGCAGGATCGGATGAGCTATAGCGGCAAAAATTGAACCCAGTTTTCAAGCTCATCTGGCCTCGCTAATTGAGCCATTATTTCGAGATCTCGAATACAAGTCCCAATTGAGACCCAGGATTGACGGGCAAACACTAGGCCAGGAAAGGGAATAGATCTCATCTGTCGAGACTTTGCCTCAGCTAACAAGTCATCATCTTGAGAGAAAAGAACTCGCTGTAGTTCGGTGGTGCGGTCTAAAACTTCAGGATCAGAGATGCCGCTGCGACCGTCTTCTTGAACGGTCAGAATATCAACATTTCGCTGCCGCAGACCATTGGTAATCGCCCCGTGGACATTTTCATCCATGTAGAATGAAATGCTCAAGATAAAAGCCCTTGGGATTTGAGGCGAGACACAAAGGGAGAATCTTGGTTTTCTTGCTCTAGCTGTTTGACGTAATTTTCGCGGCGTTGAATATCAGCATCTAGTGTGCTGTGATGATCCCAATAGTAGGCTAGGGCCGCATAGATCTGGCTCATGCTCACGTTACGATGATTGATTTGAATCTCTTCCGGAGTCCAGCCATGGGCGCGTTGTGCCATTACGAGTTCAACGACCTTGAGCGTCGTCCCTTCGATCACCGGTACCTGCTCCTGGGTCAGCACGATATGTGGATATTCTGTTGGCGTCAGATTTTGCGCATGAATCATGGTGGCTAACCCACGTCTAATACCCATCATGGTACCAAAAGCGCTTGGCGCGGGGGGCGATCGCCAAACTTTTTAGCTTGTTTGCCAAAAATGCTGCTGACGCTTGCGATAGGAACTGGGGTTCATGCCAAACTTTTTGCGAAAAGCGATCGCAAAGTGGCTACGATTCGCGTATCCCACAGCACCAGTCACCTCCGCGACCGACATCTCTCCCGCCTCAAGCAACTGACGCGATTGTTCCATGCGGCAGTCATGCAGGTAGCCAAACACGGTGGTGCCAAACACCTGACGGAAACCAAGCTTAAGCTTGCAGTCGTTGATTCTCACCAATCGGGCCAGTTCAATCAACGTAGGCGGGTCATTGAGTCGAGACATCAAGATCTCTTTAGCGTTATGAATTCGCTCAATATCCTCTGGTTTAAGCCGTTTGGCGGTCTGCTTCGGCTCCCTTGTTTCCGAAGTTTGGGCTAGCTGCAACGCCATCAGTTCCCAAATCTTGCTTTCCATATATAGGCGCTGGGTTAAGCCCGAAAATGGGCACTGCAATATCTGTTGAACGACCTGCTGCATGGCTGCATTCGTGGTGCAGACCTGTGAGTAATAGGTTTGATCGGATGGCTTGATGAGATGGCTGAACGCATCCGGAAGCTGCCCAGAATGCCCCGTTGTCCACTGTCCTAAGAGAGCTGGATCGATATGAATGCTCACCTCAAACTTACGGCGATAGGCCGCCTTTTTGTAAACTTCCCCTGGAGCCATGCCGCTACCGTAAAAGCTATGTTGTCCAGCTCTAATATGAGTGCACTCAGATGTCTCCGCGCCCATCAGCGTGAAGGATAACTCTAGCGGATGCTCCCGATCATCACTCGCGATGACTAAATCATCATGGAGGTGATAATCAGCAATATCTAAGACAATGCCGTCTCGGATACAGACTTGCCGATGATAGCCGCGGCCCAGCTCTTTGGGGTAGGCCCAAGTGATATCCAATGGTCTCTGGGAATGTGGAACTGAGCCCACGCTGGCTTCGCGTGAGTGCTCAACAAGCTCCCAGTAGTCATCTTGGGAAAGGGCGATCGCCATTCATCCTGTACCTTGCAACAACATTAGCTTCTGATTGTGAAGCTTTTGAAAATTAATGTCAATAAGTAGTGTCAAGGCGATCGCTCTCAGGAACAGGCCGAGGTGTAGGAGCGATCGCGTTTGAGAATGGTTTGAAATTCAGGAGCGATCGCCCTTGCAGTTGAAATCCAAGCGGAGCAAGTTTTGATGGATAAACGCCGAGGTCGTCTAATAGCAAACAAAATGAACCTTCGATAGACAGGACTTTTAGGAATATTGGTCGAAGCGAAAATCAAAGGCTGGATGTCTGACGTAAGGCTGTTACTGGATGCATTAACGTTCCCAATCACCCGCTGCAGACAACCTTTGCATCATAACTAATTGGCTCTCGACGGTCGGTGTGCATGGGCCTTGCGTCTCCGATTTTAGGCAAAATGTACAAACAACAGTTTAATTATGCATGGTTTATAGTGATCTCTAGAGGGTTGTACTCAACTCCTATTCTGCATCCATATTCAATCTCAGGTATTAGTGGTGCAATTATTTCGATAATTGATGGATTTTGAAAGTGGCGTTTTTTGGTTTCTGGATGAGGATAATATATCAAGCCGTCATGTTTTGCATCTTTAAATAAAATTCGACAGCGTGAAAAAGAAAAATCTTCAGGAGGATGCCTATCAGTCCATTCAATACCTCGAAAAGTAAACTCAGGTCTTGCTAATCGAAAGGTGCTTGGACTAATTGATACGTTTAGCGTGCCTTTAAAGAAGTTTGTCAAGTCTAAACCTAGTTTTTCAAAGAATGGGGCCTGCATTTCTATCGTTCCGCGAGGATAAGGGCTGTCTGACGCAGATCCAGAAGCTACCTTATGTCCACATGCTATGATTCCATCTACTTTTTTGCAATGATTATCAGTCATCATTTATGCCTCACAAAGCAATATAAGCATCTCACTATTAAGTTAAAAACTATGTCTACTGAGAACCTTATTCTCCTTAGTTTTTTAAGCTATCCAGGCCAATCTTCGCAAGGACTTCCGGGATAACGTTCCGGTTGAGCGGTTGAGAGCTTCTTCTCGATCACGACCAGGATCTTTCATCAGTTTGCTCCAAGCGGGTTGTTAGATCGTACCTCTCCAATCGCTTTCAA
>RECH01000255.1 GCA_007694125.1 Leptolyngbya sp. DLM2.Bin15 | reverse complement strand
CTCGACTATTTCCATCTCGACACCGAGAGCGATCGCCGCTTTTACCTTGTCCAAGAGCTAGCACCGGGAGAGTCTTTAGCGGATTGGGTAGCCCAGGGCTGGCGTACCGATGAAGCTGGGGTGAAAGACATGGCCAAGCAGCTTCTCGATATTTTGAACTATCTGCACTGGCTGACGCCGCCGGTGGTGCATCGGGATATCAAACCTCGCAATGTGCTGCGCTGTGCCGATGGTCGTCTGTATCTGGTGGATTTTGGCGCAGTGCAAGCCGTCTATGGTAACAAGCTCACCCACGGCGGCACCTTTGTGGGCACCTTTGGCTATATGCCCCCGGAGCAATTTCGCGGCAAGGCCTACTTCGCCTCCGATCTCTATGCCCTAGGAGCAACCCTGATGTTTGTGCTGACGGGGCGACCGCCCGCCGATTTGCCCCAGCGCCGCATGAAAATTGACGTGCGTGACTGCGTCCATGTCTCCCCTGATTTCACCCATTGGCTGGAGAAAATCCTAGAGCCAGCCGTGGAAGACCGGTTTCACTCGGCTCAGGAAGCCCTGACGGCTCTGCACCTGCCAGCGCCCAAGGCGATCGCGGCGGTATCCCGCACGCCGCGCCCGGTGGGCAGTCGCATGACGATCGCCCGCCAGCCTGATCGCCTCGATATTCAGATTCCGCCACCCCGACTGAAAACAGCGATCGCTCCGGTCTTGATCATCACGGGGCTGCTGATGGCGATCGCCTTCAGTCTAGGCTTCTACCTCGGCGCTATCTTGCTGCTGCTGCTGCCGCTGTGGATTCTCGCCGCAGGGCCCAACAGTCGCCGCACCTTGATCCTGACTCGCGAGACCTTTACCCGTGAATGGCAAGGCTTTGGGTTCAACGGGCACTATATTGGCAGTTGCGATCGCCTAATCGATGATGTAGCCAGTTCCCATACCTCACCGCTTACCTCACCGCTACCGGTCGCCCTGCTAGGTACCCCCTTCCAGCAGCGGCTATGGCTCTTGGGGCTCACCGCCGCCGAGCAGCAGTGGCTAGCGGCGGAAGTTAAGGCGTTTGTTCGGGATTTGGGCTAACCCGTTCGTGGTAGAGGCGCACAATCTGGGCCGTCACATCCTCAATGGTCAGGTGATCGGTTTGTAGTTCGATGGCATCATCGGCTTTGCGCAGGGGGGCAATCACCCGAGTGCTATCCTTGCGATCGCGTTCATAGATCGATTGCTCCAGATCATCCAGCGCTGGCGTGCCCTGACCTTGGTTCTTGAGATCCTGCTGGCGGCGACGGGCCCGCTCCTGCACCGAGGCGGTGAGAAACAGCTTTAGCTCGGCGTGGGGAAAGACGTGGGTACCAATATCTCGTCCTTCCATAATCACGCCGCCCTGGCGGCCATAGCGCTGCTGCTGCTGCACCAAGGCCTTGCGCACGTAGGGCTGGGCCGCGATCGCCGATACCTGATCGGTCACCTCTGCGGTGCGAATGGCTTGGGTGACATCGTGACCGTTGATCTGCACCTGACAGGCCTGGGCCACATCGGGGGACGGCAGCAGTTGAATCTCGCATTGACTCACCAATTCAGCGATCGCTGCCTCGTCTTGGGGATCCAAACCTTCATGGAGCGCTAGCCAGGTCACCGCCCGATACATGGCCCCTGTGTCTAAATACAGCAGGCCCAATTCCTGGGCCACCCGACGTACCACCGTGGACTTGCCAGCTCCGGCCGGCCCATCAATGGCCACAATGGGGGCGCGGTTCCGCAGCAGCAGATTATCGATCAGGCGCGTTGAGCCAAGCCGGGCAGCGATCGCCACCAGACCCACGTCATCAATCTGATCCAGGGGAGTCATGGTTCGAGGATGCACCAAGTCTATATACTCCGGCTGCACCCCGGCTTCGGTCTCCAGTTCCTGCTGCACCGCTGCCAACAGGTCGTCCCGTTGCCGCACCCCTTGGCGGAACTGTGCCTCAGCCCGTTGCAAACTGCGGTAGAGCACAGCGGCCTGCGATCGCTCTTCCTCAGATAGGTACTGATTGCGGGAGCTATGGGCCAAGCCTGACCCCTCACGCACAATGCCACAGCCGCAGATGTCCACCGGTAGATTGAGATCGGCCACCAGTTGGCGAATGATGGCAAGCTGCTGGGCATCTTTTTGTCCAAAGTAGGCGCGGTGGGGCTGCACAATATTTAGCAACTTGGTGACCACCGTGGCTACGCCCTCAAAGTGACCGGGGCGGGCCAAGCCACACAGCCGATCCACCAGCGATCGCGGCGGGATCACCTGGGTGAGGCGATCGCCCGCCGGTTCTTCACCATAGAGATCGGCCACCGTGGGCGCAAAGATCAAATCTACCCCCGCCGCGGCACATTGCTGGCGATCGCGATCTAAGGTTTTGGGGTAGTGCTGCAAATCTTCCTGGGGGCCAAACTGCAGGGGGTTCACAAAAATGCTGACCACCACCACGTCATTGTCGCGGCGCGCCCGGTGGATCAAGCTCATATGCCCCTCGTGCAGCGCGCCCATGGTGGGTACTAGACCAATGCTCAGGGGCAAGGGTTGAGCCTCTGAGTCTGGTGCCGCTTGGCGATAGGCATCCAAGGCACAGCGTAAACCCACCACGGTAGAAAACAGGCGCACCATAACCCCCCGATTGTTACTCAATTAGTTCCTTCACTGGTCTGCACGGTTGCTCTAAACGGTTGATCTAAAACCCTAGGGTGACCCGTGCCAAGTTGAGATAAATCAACACTCCCAACACATCTACCACCGTTGTAATAAACGGAGCCGACATCAGAGCTGGATCGAGCTTGAGTGTTTGGAACAAAAATGGTAGAGCCGATCCTGATACCGAGGCCAGAATGGAAATCACGACTAAACTGCCCCCCACGGCGATCGCCACCGGTAGATTGCCTTGCAGCCAGAATGCCCAGACCGTGACTATACTGCCTAGCATCAGCCCTAGAAATGCTCCAGCGATCGCCTCTCGCCGGATCACCCGCCAAGCGCCTGAGCCGATAATTTCATCGGTATTTAAGCCACGAATCACCACCGTGGATGACTGCGCACCCACATTTCCCCCCGTTCCCACCAGCAGCGGAATAAAGATAGCCAGCACCACCACCTGCTCCAGAATATCTTGCTGGGACTGAATCACGGCGCTAGTTGCCGTATTGGTCAACAACAAAATGAGCAACCAAACGACCCGCCGGCGTGCCACCGTCCATAGATTTGTTTGAAAGTAATCATTGGCTCCAGTCTGCACGCCACCCAAGGTGTAGATGTCTTCGGTGATCTCTGCTTCCAACACATCAATAACATCGTCCACCGTGACGATGCCGACGAGGCGCTGCTCCGCATCTACCACCGGCAAGGCAAGGAAGTCATAGCGCTGAATCACCCGAGCAACTTCCTCCTGATCCGTATCGGTTTTCACCGAGACAAACTCTCGCACCATGAGATCTCCCACCTGCTGCTCGGGCTGAGCCGTGACCAAGTCCCGCAGGGAAAGAATGCCCGTCAGATGGCGGGCGGCATCGGTGATGTAGAGGTAGTAAACCGTTTCGCTGAGATGAGCGAGGTTGCGAATATGCTCCAGGGCCTTGGTCACCGTCCAAATCTCTTTCAAGGCCACATACTCCGGGGTCATAATTCGCCCAGCCGTATCCGCCTCGTAGCCCAGCAACAGCGCCGTTGCCTGCCGCTCTTGGGGACTCAGTTCTGCTAACAGGCGGCTGACCACCTTCGCTGGCAGCTCATCAAACAGGCGAGCCCGATCATCCGGCGACATTTTGTCTACGATATCGAGCACATCTTGTCGCTTGAAGTCTTCGATCAGCGTATGCTGCACCGATGAGTCTAAGTGCTCATAGACATCAATGGCTTCACTTTTTGACAGCAGCCGAAAAGCGATCGCCTGCATGGCATCGGGCAACTCTTCAATGGCATCGGCAATATCCGCAGAGGGCACCGGTACCAGCAACGCCTTAGCGCCTTGGAGATTACCTTGATTAAGCAACGACTGGAGCTGCGAACGAATCAACTCGCGCAGTTCTTGGCGCGAAATAGTGGGAGAGAAGGTTGAACTATCGCGCTCCATGACTATCTATGATCCAACGTAATAGGTCTCGCCTGTTGAATTCTAATCCAAAAGCATCGCGAGGTGGGACTCTTCGGTTAATTCAACCCCGACTGGATCTGAGACCAGCCGGGGTTATGGAAGAGTAGCGATCGCTTACCCCAGCGCCTTCAGCAAGGCCTCACCCATGGCTTCGCAGCCTACTAGGGTCATGCCGTCCGACATAATGTCGCCGGTGCGATAGCCTTGGTCGAGCACCGTCATCACCGCCTGCTCTAAGCGATTGGCGGCCAAGGGTTGATTGAGGCCATAGCGTAGCATCATGGCGGCGCTCAAGACCTGGGCAATGGGGTTGGCCTTATCCTGTCCGGCAATATCTGGAGCCGATCCATGCACGGGCTCAAACACACCGGGGCCAGAACTGCCCAGACTGGCCGACGGCAACATGCCAATACTGCCGGTGAGCATGGCCGCTGCATCGGAGAGAATATCCCCAAAGAGGTTCCCCGTCACAATGGTGTCGAACTGTTTGGGCCAGCGAAGCAACTGCATGGCTGCGTTGTCTACATAGAGATGCGAGAGTTCCACATCGGGATAGTCCTTGGCCAGCAGGGTCATGCGATCGCGCCATAGCTGTGACACTTCTAGCACGTTGGATTTATCCACCGAGCACAGCTTGCCGCCGCGTTTTTGGGCCGTCTCAAACGCCACCCGCCCGATGCGATCTACCTCTGCGTCCTCATAGACCATGGTGTTGACGCCGCGCTTTTGCCCCGACTCCGTCTCAAAAATTCCTCGGGGTTGGCCAAAGTAGATGCCGCCGGTGAGCTCTCGCACCACCATAATATCGACACCCTCCACCACCTCGCGCTTGAGGCTAGAGGCATCGATTAACTGGGGCAAAATTGTTGCCGGGCGCAGGTTAGCAAATAGGCCTAGACCCGCCCGCAATCCTAAAAGACCGCGCTCCGGACGCTGATGATTGGGCAACGAATCCCATTTAGCGCCACCGATGGCGGCTAGCAATACGGCATCACTCTGACGGCAGATGCTGAGGGTTTCGTCAGGCAAGGGACTGCCCGTGGCATCGATGGCCACGCCGCCCATCAAAGCATCTTGGAAATCAAAGGTGAGGTCACACTGTTGCCCGACGCGCTCCAGCATCTTGACCGCAACAGCCATAATTTCAGGGCCGATGCCGTCGCCAGAGAGAAGTGTGATGCGGTACTGCTGTGTCATGGGTGGGACATCCCGAACGAAGGTGATTGGGCTGCGATCGCCCCCTAATCTAGGATGGCAACCTCGCAGCAACTTAGCATTCTATCCCACTTTGTACAGATCTCCAGCCGCTAGCCAGAGAGAATCCTCCATCAGCCGTTTCCCGCTCCCCAACGCACACTCCGCCCAGACCCGCCGTCTAACCCTGATTGCTCCCACGATGGGCTAGGGAGCTGTAGACAAACTCCGCGAACTCGGCGATCCACTCTTTTGTTGCCGTACCTTACGCTTCAACTGGTTCATGGCCTTGCGTTCGAGCTGGCGTACCCGCTCCCGCGACAGGTTGAGATCCCGACCCACACTCACCAGGCTGGCCCGTTTCCCATCCACCAAGCCGTAGCGGGCGCTGAGCACATATTGCTCCCGAGGCGGCAGGCCATCCAATAGGGTTTGAATAAACTCTCCGGTTTCCAAGAGTTCAGCCATTTCTAGGGGATTGGCATTGTCGGTATCGGCCAACAGTTCGCCCAAGGCCGTTTCCTCATCGCGCCCCACTTTATGATCTAAGGAGATCACAGCACGGCTTTGGATGAGCAGTTTTTTCAAATCTGCCGACGGCATGTCCAATTCCTCTGCGATCTCATCGAGAGACGGCGATCGCCCTAGGGCAGCGGTGAGGGTGCGGGTGGCAGATTTGAACTTGTTGAGCTTCTCTGTAATATGTACCGGCAGGCGAATGGTGCGCGAGGATTCCGAAATGGCACGGGTGATACCTTGGCGAATCCACCAATACGCATACGTGCTAAACTTATACCCTTGGGCTGGATCAAACTTCTCAACCGCCCGGTTTAGTCCGATTGATCCCTCCTGAATCAGATCCTGGAACTCCACACCCCGCCCCTGATAGCGTTTTGCAATGGATACCACCAATCGCAAATTAGCTTGAATCATGCGGTGCTTGGCACGGCGTCCTCGCTGAAAAATGTCCTGTTGCTCAGGTGTAACATCTGCCATATCCTGTACGGAGAGCATGGCTTGCACTTGACGCGACAGCTCGATCTCTTCCGCTGCGCTGAGCAACGGTGTTCTTGCTACTTCGTGAAGATAGTCACGGATTGTGTCCACAGTCATAACGAGACACTACATCTAGAGTTTCCCCATAACATAGCACCTCATCACGCGATCGCAATACTAAAAGTCCCAAAGTGGGACTGTTTTTGGGTTAATTTTTATAACACGGCGGTTCTAAACCCCCACGGCCTTGCTAGAGCCTAGTTCTTTTGGGGTATACCCATGGGCCGTTTTGCCCTTGTTCAAGATGAGTTAGCTCAAGACAGACCGATCTCATTTCTGGCTTAAGCTAGGGGAAGACAATGTCGTTTGCCTAGCACTAGGGGTAGACGATCTGCACACCAGCTTTGGGAGGTCACGATGATCCGTCAATCATCCTCAGATCAATCATCCTCAGATATAGAGTCCAATGCGGTTTATCAAGGGCAGTTCGGCTCCTTTGTGATTGATCAGCGCGATCGCCGCGAGGTGATCCTCTATCGCTTAGGGTTGGGCATAGCGGCCCTTTGCTTTGCCGTGGGCGTTGCCCTCACCCTCAGCGGTCTAGTGAGCGTCGATCAAGCGGAGATCTTGACCTGGCTCTATGCCGGCATGATGGTCGGTTTGGGGATCAGCCTGTGGATGATCCATATTTATATGGCCGTTTTGCATCGAGCCCTGCAGCTCTTTTGGGCCATGGGAGCGATCGCCTCAGGAGCGATCGCCTTCTCTAGCCCCGATCCCCTCTGGGTGACGGTCTATCAGCAGCCCCTGAGCATTTTTGGCATTGGCTTTGGTGCCGCTGCCTTAACGGGAATTTTCTTCAAAGAAGCCTTTTGTTTCAACCGCCTAGAAACCAAAGC
The DNA here is from genome assembly GCA_007694125.1 of Leptolyngbya sp. DLM2.Bin15. GTDB lineage: Bacteria > Cyanobacteriota > Cyanobacteriia > RECH01 > RECH01 > RECH01. The sequence continues at coordinate 27,646 of RECH01000255.1, read as the reverse complement.
GCTCACCGTGATCGTGCCCTTACTGCTGTTGGGACACCTGGCAGGATGGTTGCCCCTGTCCGCCGAACGAGGATTGCTGGCAACCTGGGCCGTCCTGTTTGCCATTTTTGCCCTGCGCAAGGCCATTCAAGCGATCCCCCCGGATATTGGCGACAAAAGCGTCTTTGCCTACCTCAAGCAACAAAAACTTAGTAACGTTTCGTCTCCCTGAATTCTTAGGAAAGCCTGAAAGCTAGAGGGTTTCTCCCAACTTGTCAGGTAGGTTTAGATAGAGTCGGTTCAAGAATGGACAGGATCAACGCAGATCGAGGGCGATCGCCCCGGTGTCTGTGGAGCCCTTCGTAAGGCATACCGGCGGATGACAAGCCTATCCCGCCATGAATGCTCATGAACTGGCTCTCTCCAGACGAGAGATTCAGGGCAGCTCTACCTATAGCCCGATGCATGGTTGCCGTGCATTGATCTGTGCTAGCCCTAGCACCATTCCCACCGATTTTTTGCCAATCCGTTGCCGCACTCCCAGCTCAATGAGCACCGCGATCGCCTGAGGCGGCGGGCCCGTCAGCGGATTCTATACCCCCGAACCTGCCCCTAGACGCCCTTGAGCTAGGGGTGTCCTCTATGGGTAGACATCCCCCCGATCCCCCAGGATCCCCGCAGGCGGGATCGCAACCTTGGTGGCGTAGGGAGATCACGACAATTCGCAGCGACAGAATATGAAGGAGAGTTGATGAAAATAGCGGTTGCACGAGAGACGGTTATGGGAGAGCGCCGGGTTGCGCTGATTCCGGATACAGTAAGTCGTCTAGTCAAACAAGGGCTGGAGGTGCTCCTAGAAGCAGGCGCTGGAGAGGCGGCCTATTTCTCCGATGCCGATTATGAGGCAGCGGGAGCCAGGGTCATTAGCGACACCGCCCAGCTTTGGGCTGAGGCAGATGTGCTGCTCAAGGTCAGTCCGCCCCAAGACCAAGATGGCTACGCAGAAACCAGCCAGCTTCGAGAAGGGGCCACCCTCATTAGCTTTTTGAACCCCCTGGGGCATCCCGAGGGCATCCAGGCCTTAGCGCGGCGGCGCATGACCGCCTTCAGTATGGAACTGATCCCGCGCACCAGTCGGGCACAAAGCATGGATGCTCTGTCCTCCCAGGCTAGCGTGGCGGGCTATAAAGCAGCTCTGATTGCGGCTACAGCTCTGCCCAAATATTTCCCTATGCTGACCACCGCTGCTGGCACCATCCGCCCGGCGAAGGTGTTTGTCATGGGAGCTGGGGTCGCTGGCTTGCAAGCGATCGCCACGGCCCGCCGTTTGGGTGCGGTGGTGGAAGCCTTTGACATTCGCCCTGCGGTGAAGGAAGAGGTGCAAAGTTTGGGGGCGAAGTTTGTGGAAGTGCCCTTGGATGAAGAAACCGTAGCCGAGGGTGGCTATGCCCGAGAGGTCTCAGAAGCGGCTAAAGAGCGATCGCGCCAAGTGGTGGCCGCCCACATTGCCCAGGCTGATGCTGTGATTACGACCGCTCAAGTGCCTGGCAAAAAAGCGCCGCTGCTGGTCACCGAAGAGATGATTGCCGGTATGAAACCCGGTTCGGTGATTGTGGATCTAGCTGCTGACCAAGGCGGTAACTGTGCCTATACCCAGGCGGGTCGCGATGTCGTGCGTCATGGGGTGACGATCATTGGCCCCACCAACCTACCCGCCTCCGTGCCTGTCCACTCTAGCCAGCTCTACGCCAAGAATATCCTCACCCTGCTGAACCATCTCATCAAAGACGGTGACCTGCAGCTTAACTTTGAGGACGACATCATTGCGGCGGCCTGTGTCACCCATGAGGGCGACATTCGCAATACCCGCGTCAAAGAGGCCCTGATGGTAGAGTCTACAGCCAGCGCGGGATAGCAGCCCATCGTTCACCAGATCGCCCTTTTTCTAGGGGTGGAACCCTCCAGGGAAACTAGGTGCTTTTCGTCATGCACCGGAAACCTGCCCTTCTTCCCCTCCCCTGTTCTTGTAGTTTTCAGGAGTTATTTCTATGGCAGCAGGACTGCTCACGGGCTTAGTTGTATTTGTCCTCGCCTCCTTTGTGGGCTTCGAGGTGATTAACAAAGTGCCCCCCACCCTACATACCCCCCTCATGTCTGGAGCGAATGCCATTTCCGGCATTGCTGTGGTGGGGGCCTTACTGATTGCTGGCACCCAAGACTTGAACCTGACGGTCATTCTGGGACTGATTGCGGTGGTACTGGCCACCATCAACGTGGTCGGCGGCTTCCTGGTTACCGATCGGATGCTGCAAATGTTTAAGAAGAAGGGAGCTTAGATTGACCATGTTGACAACCGCCTGGCTTTCCTCGGGAATTGAGATCACCTACCTGGTGGCCGCTTCCCTGTTTATTGTGGGTTTGAAACGACTGAGTTCTCCCGCAACGGCGCGGCAGGGCAACCAAATTGCAGCAGCAGGCATGTTCGTGGCCATTGTGGCTACGCTGCTCAATCAGTCTGTCCTGAACTATCAAATGCTGTTGGTCGGCATTGTGATTGGGTCTTTGGTGGGGGCGATCGCTGCCCAGAAGGTGGCCATGACCGCCATGCCCCAAATGGTCGGCATCTTCAACGGCCTAGGCGGCGCTGCCTCAGCCTTGATTGCCGTGGGCGAATTTTGGCGGGTGCTCAGCACCACCGGCACCGCACCGATAGATGCCACCTTGGTCACCATCCTAGGTGTCTTCATTGGTGGCGTTACCTTCACCGGTAGCTTGATGGCCTTCGCCAAACTCCAAGGCATCATGACTGGTTCGCCGATCACCTTTCCCTTCCAACAACCCTTCAACATTTTCATTCTGGTCAGCTTCCTAGTCGGCAGCGGCTACCTGCTGGTTCATCCTGAGCAAACCTTCGTCTTTCTGGGCCTGGTTGCCATCTCGCTGCTCCTCGGCGTTCTGTTCGTTCTGCCCATTGGTGGAGCCGATACCCCCGTGGTTATTTCCCTGCTCAACTCCTACTCGGGATTGGCAGCTAGCGCGGCGGGCTTCATCTTGATGAACAATATGTTGATCATTGCCGGGGCCTTGGTGGGCGCATCGGGTTTGATCCTCACCCAGATTATGTGCAAAGCCATGAACCGCTCCCTGGCCAATGTGCTGTTCAGCGCCTTTGGCTCCGATGGCGGAACAGCGATCGCTGCCGGTGGAGACCAGGGCGATCGGGTGGTGCGATCGGTGGAGCCGGAGGAAGGCGCGATGATGCTAGGCTATGCGCGATCGGTCGTCATTGTTCCTGGCTATGGCATGGCTGTGGCCCAAGCCCAGCACTCCGTTCGGGAACTTGCTGACCAGCTTGATCGCCTCGGCGTGACCGTGAAATATGCCATTCACCCGGTAGCTGGCCGGATGCCCGGTCACATGAACGTGCTGCTGGCTGAAGCCAACGTTCCCTATGACCAGCTCTGCGACATGGACGACATCAATCCAGAATTTGAGCGCACGGATGTGGCGTTGGTGATTGGTGCAAATGACGTGGTCAATCCTGCTGCTCGCGAAAACACCAGCAGTCCTATTTACGGAATGCCGATTTTGGATGTGGATCGTGCTCACAACACCATCGTCATCAAGCGCGGCATGAGCGCAGGTTTTGCTGGCATTGAAAATGATTTGTTCTTCAAAGAGCACACCATGATGATGTTTGGCAGCGCTAAGGATGTGGTTGCTAAGCTTGTGGCGGAAGTTAAGCAACTGAGTTAGGGTCTCACCATTCGGCATCCTAACTCTCTAGGGCGGGCAATGTTCCGCCCTAGTATCATCCTTCATGTATTTAAGATATAAAAGATAACATTATTGCTCTTTATGGGTTGCTCTTTATTGATTCTCAGATTTCAAGCGCTAAATTCTCGGGAAGGGTGTGGGCACTAAAGATGGTAATTAACGTATTTTCATTGTTTCACCGCTTTTTTAGCTAGAGTCAATCAAGAGCGATGACTTTACTTCCCAATACAAAAACGGCTAAAGATTTCATCCAAGACCGATTCCACCATCTCCTCGCCTGTAATTTCGCCTAGGGACTGGATGGCTTGCCGCAGGTCAATCGTCCAGAAGTCCAGCGGAAGCTGCTCCTGGGTTGTTTGCTGCACCTGAAGCAGGGCAGACTTAGCGCGGGTCAGGGCGATCGCTTGCCGTTGGTTGATGGCAAAGTCTTGGTTGGCGGCGGTGAGGGTTTTGGCATGAATGCAGTCTAGGATGGCGTCTTCTAGGGCTTCGATGCCTTGGTGATGGGCGGCGGCCGTGCGGACAATATGGGATACAGAGGGTAGAGTAGCCGGATCAATGGTATCGGCTAGGTCTACTTTATTCGCAATTAAAATTAAGGGGCGATCGCTTACCTGGTCGTAAATGATCTGATCGTCACCTGTCCAGCCCGACTGAGCATCAATTGTAAATAAGATCAAATCTGCCGCTTCTGCGGCCCGGCGCGATCGCTCAATTCCCAGTTGTTCGACTTGGTCACTGGCTTCACGGATGCCGGCCGTGTCCAGCACCTGCACTGGAATCCCTCGAACGGTCAGTTGAGATTCCACTACGTCTCGTGTTGTGCCTGGCAAATCGGTGACAATGGCGCGATCGCTCTGGCTCCAGGCATTCAGTAAGCTAGACTTACCTACGTTAGGACGTCCGACGATCGCCACCTTGAGCCCTGTCCGCATTAAGATTCCTCGCTCTGCCGTATCTAGAACGTGCTGGACTTGCTGCACCAGATCGTCCAGTTGTCGCTGAATTTCGACGTCATCCAGGGGAGGGAGATCATCTGCAAAGTCGATGCGGGCCTCTACTTCAGCTAAGATACTTAAGCACTGTTGCCGCAGGCGACGGATCGGCTGAGCTAGCTTACCTTGTAGTCCCGCTAGGGCTGTTTGTGCTGCCTGGGGCGATCGCGCTCCCACTAAATCGGTGATACTTTCCGCCTGGGTCAGGTCAATGCGACCGTTCAAAAAGGCGCGTAGGGTAAACTCGCCTGGCTCTGCTAACCGAGCTCCGGATTCGATACATAATTGCAGCACCCGCTGCACCACCATGATGCCGCCATGGCAGTGCAGCTCCACCACATCTTCCCGCGTGTAGGAGCGGGGAGCCAGCATGAGTAAGACCAAGGCTTCATCCACGATCACCTGAGTTTGCGGATCGCGAATGTAGCCATAGAGAATGCGATGGCTTTCCCAGGCTTGATGGCCGGGCGTTTGGACGAGACGCCGGGCGATCGCTTGCGATTGATCCCCCGATAGGCGCACGATGCCGACGCTACCCTGTTCTGGCGCGATGGCGGTGGCGATCGCCGCAATGGTTTCGTGGTGACTTAAGGATGCAGCCATGGCCCATTCACTCTCACTAGGTGGAAGTTTGATGTGGAATCTTTTTATACCCCTAGGGCGTCAGGTTATCTACGGAGTGCTGGGATACCCGGATTCAAACTCTAGGAGCAACCGTCTACAATCGTAAAGTATCCCTGGTAACTGAAGTGCCCGCCACCATCCTCACTGCCCAGATGCCCTGCCGTGACTGACTTAGTATTATGCGATCGCCCCGTCTCTTCTCCAACCCCGTCGATGAGCCCCCGACTTTACCGTGGCGATCGCGCCGTAAACAGCGGGGTTGGCGTCGTCAACTGCGCTATTTGTACTATCGTTTCATTCGCCTGCGGGGTAGTTCAGAAGCGATCGCCCGAGGCTTAGCAGCAGGGGTTTTCGCTGGTTGCTTTCCCCTATTTGGGCTCCAGACTCTGATGGGCATTGCCCTAGCGGCCATTTTTCGCGGCAATAAACTGGTTGCTGCTGCTGGCACCTGGATTAGCAATCCCTTTACCTATGTGCCCCTCTACGCCTTCAACTTTCACATCGGACGACAGATCCTGGGGCTAGAGTTAGAAATTACCGAGGGGCTGTCGCTGAATTCCTGGGATGCCTTTATGGACACCAGTGGCGACTTCATGGCTAGCCTCTTTGTCGGCTCCCTCACCCTAGGGGCGATCGCCTCCCTCTGCAGTTACGGCATCGGCCTATGGCTAGTGCGCCATCTACGTCGGCTGCGGCAGGTGCGCCTGCGTCGTCGTCACCACCATCATCGCTGATCCAGGTGAGTAACCCGGATTAGCCGTTGTCCGCCCTTGGTTCAGCAACTCGATCAGGAGGTCAGCGCTGCTTTTGCCTGGCTCTGGAGCATCAGCCCATATTCCAGTCCTTCTACGGTTGCTTGGTAGGATGCCTCGATGATGTTGCCCGACACCCCCACCGTTGTCCAGCGCTGGTAACCATTGCTGGATGCTACCAACACCCGCGTTTTTGCCGAGGTGCCAGCGGTGCCGTCTAAAATCCGCACCTTATAGTCCGTTAGGTGAAAGTCTGCAATCACCGGGTAGACATTGGTCAACGCCTTACGCAAGGCTGCATCGAGGGCAGAGACAGGGCCATTGCCCTCCGCTGCCTCTAGAATATGCTGGCCATTCACCAACAGTTTCACCGTCGCTAAGGAATTGGTCTCCCAGGCTTGGGAATCTGGCACCATGCCGCAGTGCACTTGAAACCCTTCCACGCCAAAGAAAGTCTGCCGTTGCCCTAGGGCCTCCCGCATCAAGAGCTCAAAGCTAGCTTCGGCAGCTTCAAACTGATAGCCTTCATGCTCCAGCACCTTCAATCGCTCTAGGATATGGCGGCAGGTGGGATCCTGTTTATTGAGGTTGATGCCAAAGCTGCGGGCCTTCGCTAAGACATTGCTCAAGCCAGCTTGATCGGAGATGACAATGCGGCGATGGTTGCCGATCAACTCCGGCTGGATATGTTCGTAGGTGAGGGGATTGCGTTCCACGGCACTCACATGGATGCCGCCCTTGTGGGCAAAGGCGGAGAGACCGACAAAGGGGGCATGGTCATCGGGAGCCAGGTTGACGATTTCGCTAATCAAGCGGCTGGAGCCGGACAGTTGGGCGAGCTGATCGTCTGTCACGCAGTCATAGCCTAGCTTGAGCTGCAGATTGGGCATCAGCGTGCAGAGATTGGCGTTGCCACAGCGCTCGCCGTAGCCGTTGATCGTGCCCTGCACCATGCGCGCCCCTTCCATGACGGCCGCGATCGCGTTGGCCACGGCGGTGCCGGAATCATTGTGGGTGTGAATGCCCACCTGCGGGACGGTTGCCAAGCCAAGCTGCTGAGCGTAGGCGGTCACCTGCTCGACCACCACTTGGCTAATGGTGCTGACCTCATGGGGCAGGGTGCCGCCGTTGGTGTCGCAGAGAACGATCCACTCCGCCCCGGCAGCGATCGCTGCCTTGATGGTTTCTAGGGCGTAGACCGGATTTTGCTTATAGCCATCAAACCAATGTTCTGCATCGTAGATTAGGCGGCGATCGTGGCTGCGGAAGAAGGCGATGGAGTCTTGGATCATCCCTAGGTTTTCATCGAGGCTCGTCTTCAAGCCCTCGGTGACATGGAGATCCCACGATTTGCCAAACAGCGTCACCCAGCGGGTTCCTGCCGTGAGGATTGGCTGCAGCATGGTGTCATCTGCGGCACTGCGGCCGGGGCGACGGGTGGCACAAAAGGCCACAATTTCCGCCTGGGTGAGGGGTTCTTCCTGAAGCTGCCAGAAGAACTGCACATCCTTGGGATTGGCACCGGGCCAACCCCCTTCAATAAACGGCACCCCAAGGCGATCCAACTGGCGAGCAATGCGAATCTTGTCTTCAATGGACAGCGATAGGCCTTCGCGTTGGGCTCCATCTCGCAGGGTGGTGTCGTAGATCCAGAGTTTTGTTGGGGATGCCAAACGGTCTAAAGTCATGGAAGGATGCGCTCGACGGATTGGTTAAGGGTGGTACATGGTAGATTGCCCAGACAACCCAGGCTATGGATCTATCCTACCCAAGTGGGCTGCAGAGCGGATGGTTGATCTTTCCCAGGGGAGTGGTTCCTACGTGGAGGCTCAACCGTCGCTTGTATCTCAAGAACGAGAGATCGATGGCTGCACGGCTGCACGACGGAAGCAGGATGGCGATCGCTCCCGGTGTGTCCTAGGATTGTTCATCCTAAAGGCGGTTGGAATAGGCAGGTCAAACCTCCTACCATCATGACAGAGCATATTAAGGATTTTGCACCAAAAATCAACCTAGAATCAAAGAGGCTGGCTATCCATCATCGGCCGGTTTCACGATACGAGGACTACCATCATGCCAAAGATTTTTGTCCAAGGGAACGAGCTTGACTGCGATCGTGGTGCAAATCTGCGGCAGGTGTTGATACAGCATGGTATTGCTCTCTACAACGGCAATGCCCAGTGGATCAACTGCCATGGTATTGGCACCTGTGGCACCTGTGCTGTGCAGGTTGACGGGGATGTATCTGAAGCCAATTGGCGCGATCGCACCCGTCGCTCCTTGCCGCCCCACACTCCCGATCGCACCCGCCGTCTCGCTTGCCAAACCCAGGTGCTGGGAGACATCTCCGTCACGAAGTTTGATGGTTTTTGGGGGCAGGGCGACAGGGTTCTATGGGACGCTCAGTCCTAATGCCTAGGTTTCCTAGGTGGGCGATCGCTCCTGTGACATTAATCCATCTCTGAAGGACAAGCGCGATGTTAAGACGCCTGGTATCTATTCTCGGTATCGTTATTTTCCTAAGTATAATTGTGCGGGCTTTCCAGCGGCAGGATGTTGCTCAGGAGGGTGAGCAATCGGGGCTCATCACTCAGCTCCAACGCATGTTTTCTGGCGACGACGAGGAGGAAAGCGATCGGGGCGATGTGGATGACAGTGGGATTGCCCGCGACGATACCAGCTTTGCCCCGGCTGGGGGCGCAACCGATCCCGCTGGAGCAGAGGATGTAGGCAACGCCGAAGAGACTAACTCTGGCGGCACTGGAACGGCCACCAACGATGAACAGGAGCAAGAACGATCCCAGCGCAACCAACGTTCCAACCGCGCCGAGAATGATGATGCCAACTTGATGTGGTAGTTGCCATGGGATGCATCTCTAGTATTTTGAGGATTGACGAGCAAGCATGACTTCAACCAGCGATATTGTGATCATTGGCGGCGGGCTGATCGGCTTAGCGATCGCCATTGAGCTAAAACGACAGGGGGCATCGGTGACGGTGCTCGAACGCGATCGCCCACAGGCCGCCGGCTATGCAGCGGCGGGGATGCTGGCCCCCCAAGCAGAAGCCTTACCCCCTGGGCCCTTGCTGGATCTGTGCCTTTGGAGCCGAGATCAGTATGGGGAGTGGGTGAGCAAGCTAGAAAATTTGAGCGGTCAATCCGTTGGCTATTGGCCCTGCGGCATTCTGCGCCCTGTTTATCGCACTCCTACGCTCACCCCATCCTCCGATCTATGGCTGGATCGCGCTGCTATTCATCAAGCCCAGCCTGGTCTAGGAGCGGCAGTGGCGGGGGGCTGGTGGTTTCCTGAAGATGGTCAGGTGGATAATCGGGCTTTGATGCGCGGTTTGGTCGCGGCGGCGGAAGCTCTGGGCGTGGTCATGCATACCGACGTGGCGATCGCTAGCCTGCCCCAGCGCCAGGGCCAGATCACCACCCTGCAGACCTCTCAGGGAGCTTGGAGTGCTGGGCACTATGTACTGGCCACCGGAGCCTGGGCTGCCGATCTACTGCCCATTCCCGTCCAGCCCTGTAAAGGACAAATGCTTTCCCTCAAGCCACCCCAGGGCGATCGCCTCTGCCTACGGCGGGTATTATTTGGAGATGACATCTATATCGTGCCGCGCCAAGATGGACGGATGGTCATTGGGGCAACCAGTGAGCAGGTGGGCTTCACCCCGGGCAACACGGCCAGCGGTCTACAGGCCCTGCTGGAACGCACCATCCGCCTGGTTCCTGCTTTGGCGAGCTGGTGTGTGGAGGAGAGCTGGTGGGGATTTCGCCCCAGCACTCCTGATGAACAGCCCCTCCTGGGTGAAAGCCCCTGGGAGAACCTCAGCCTGGCCGTCGGTCACCATCGCAATGGCGTTTTGCTAGCTCCTGCCACTGCCACGCTGCTGGCCGACTGGGTGCTGCATCGCCGCGCCCATGATCTATTGCCCCACTTTAGCTGGCAGCGATTTGTCACCCCAGCGAGCGATCGCCCCCCCTTACCCTTAGCTACGTCATCCTCTATTACCGTGAATTCTTCTGTGCAGACCCTTCCCTCCCAATCTCCTACCCTCGATGCCACCATCGACAGTCCCCTTGTGATTGCCGGGCGGAGCTTTCAATCGCGCTTAATGACCGGCACCGGCAAATATCGCACCCTCCAGGATATGCAAGGGGCGATCGCTGCTAGTGGTTGTGATATCGTCACCGTGGCGGTGCGGCGGGTGCAAACCAATGCTCCGGGTCACGAAGGGCTAGCCGAAGCCATTGACTGGAACCGCATTTGGATGTTGCCCAACACCGCTGGCTGCAAAACCGCTGAAGATGCCATTCGCGTGGCTCGTCTGGGGCGGGAAATGGCTAAACTGCTGGGGCAAGAGGATAATAATTTCGTCAAGCTAGAAGTGATTCCCGACGCCAAATATCTGCTGCCCGACCCCATTGGTACCCTAGAAGCGGCGGAACAACTGGTCAAAGAAGGGTTTGCTGTCCTGCCCTACATCAATGCCGACCCACTGCTCGCCAAACGCCTCGAAGAAGCCGGTTGTGCGACGGTCATGCCCCTGGGCTCTCCCATCGGTTCTGGGCAAGGTATCCGCAATGCGGCCAATATTCAGATCATTATCGAAAATTCTTCCATTCCCGTGGTTGTGGATGCCGGTCTGGGCACACCTAGCGAAGCGGCCCAAGCCATGGAAATGGGAGCGGATGCACTGCTGATTAATACAGCGATCGCCCAAGCCAAACATCCAGCGCTGATGGGGCAAGCGATGGGTATGGCCGCCCAGGCAGGACGCATGGCCTACCTGGCAGGACGGATTCCGGTGCAAACCTACGCGATCGCCAGCTCTCCCGTGACCGGCACGATTAGCTAGTCTGCGGCTACAGAACCTTACAGCCAAAGCCCCTCGTCTTGTGGATGAGGGGCTTTGTAGCGAGTATTCATGCACCATCAAGGGCGATCGCTGTTGGTTGTCACCGATCGCCCTCTGGCGCACCTAGTCAATGCTAATCCGCGTTGGCCCTGCTCCTCCATCCGACGGTTGAGGAGCTCCTACCTTACGGAAACTGGCGTAGAAGCGATCGCGCCAGTCCCAAAAGATCTGATACTCGGCACTATCAGCCAACCCTGGCACCCCCCGCCCCTTGAGAGAATCGGGCAGATTCACATAGTCGCCTGTGGGAAACTTCACATACATCGACAGACCGGCCACGGCAAAGTCTGCCAAGCTGGGCGTATCCCCTAGCAGGTAGGGGCTATCGGTCAACAATAGGCACAGCGCCTCTAGGTTCTGACGCATGGCATCCCGAGCAGCCTTCACCGTCTCGGGGCCCAGCCCCACCCCAAAACTGAGGACATCTAACACCTCATGGGGCACAGCACCGACAATGGTTTTCAAGAAATCTGGTGTTGTTTTGGGCAACGCTGCTGTCCGCAGGTCTGAATTTTGGCTGAAGGCACTGAGCATCACCTTGCGGGCATTGACGCCCATGGACTCATCTGCCCATTCTTCCATCATCAGGCAAAGCCCCCGCTGCCTTGCATCCGTTGGCATAATGGGGCGATCGGGATATTGGCGATCGAGATAGAGAGCGATCGCCGTTGAATCTGCCACCAACGTCTCGCCATCCTTCAACACCGGCACCTGCCGCTGCCCAGATAGGCGAAATAGATCCAACTGCCCCACGCCGGGCGTCACCTCAACCTTGCGATACTCTAACCCTTTGTAGTCGAGGATCAAGCGGATCTTTTCGCAGTAGTGCGATAGCTCAAATTGGTACAGTTCAATCATGGGTACTCCTGGCGTCGCGTTCCAACGTCAGTGTAACGAATTCCTGATAGAGCGTGCGCAAAAGACCATACCGTGAAGCACAGACGCCTTAGCATAGTAGACGGTGTGCTCATACCATGCCCCGGCCATGAGGGGTGGCTGCTTGCTGTCCATGTCTAGTCCGGTCATAGTCCTGTGTAGCAATAGAGATAATTCTGTGTCTGACCTGATTCAAACCATTCAAGCTAGCTTACTAGCCCTAGTAGGGCGCGGAGTGCAGATTATTCCTGCCTTCATTGCAGCGATCGCCGTCTTATTGGCAACGCGCTATGGTGCAATCCCTGTCAAGCGCATCACCGGAGCCACCTTGGAAAAACTGGTGGGTAGTCCATCCTTGCGGGCCTTGTTCATTCAGCTTGTTTCCGTTGCTCTGTGGGGAACAGGCATTCTGATTGCCTGCATCTTAATCTTTCCTGACCTGGGATTAGGTGACCTGATTGCTTTGTTAGGTTTGGGCTCTGTAGCCATCGGGTTCGCCTTCCAGGATATTTTTAAGAACTTTCTGGCTGGGGTGTTGCTCTTGCTCAACGAACCCTTTCGCCTAAATGATCAAATTATTGTGGCGGATTTTGAAGGCACGGTGGAGGCTATCAATGTGCGATCCACCGAAATTCGCACCTACCAAGGAGAGCGGGTGGTGATTCCCAATGCGATCGTGTTTACCAGTGCCGTTCAGGTGCTCACCGATCGCCCCTCACGCCGTACGGATTTAGCCATTGGGCTTGATTACAACACCCCATTGCCCCGAGCCCGGCAACTCCTCCAGACGGCCTTAGCTGATGTGGAGGGAGTGCTGCATCATCCGCCGGTGGAGGTGGATTTGGTGGGCTTTGGCGATAGTTCTATTGACCTAGTAGTTCGCTATTGGTCCTTGCCCCAAGCGGTACATATGCGTCAAACGCGATCGCAGGTTGTCATGGCGCTCAAGTCCGCCTGTGATGCAGCCGATCTAAATATTCCTTATCCTATTCGAAGCGTTTATTTCTTTGATCAACAGACGTTTAACGATCACCGAGCCTCATCGTCTAATTTATCTAACTCTGCCCACTAATCATCCTCAACAATCCTATGCAGGATGTCATGGCCTATGATGTGTCCGTAGTTGCTGCAGGTGGCCTTGTAGCCTAGGCTAGTCGTGACCTGCGATCGCATTCCTTCACCCTCCTATTTTCCATGGCATCCCATCCCCCATCCCCAGGAACCTCCACTCTGCTGACGATTGGCAACGTTGTCACCATTGGGCTGCAGCTCTATCGCCGCCACGCCTGGGAATATTTGAAACTAGGGCTGATGGCCATCCTGTGGCTGCTCTTGCCTCTCATTGGCACCATTGTCCTTCTAATCGTGGCGTCTCAAAGCCAAAGCCCTGGTCTGATCGTTCTAGCGATTGTTCTTGGCGCAGTTGGATTCACCTATGGCACAGCTCACTATTTAGCCATCTCTGCTGCCATCTCGCGGCGCAGTTTTTATGCTCTCACTCAGCAAGATGAATCGCTAGATGATACCCAGCGCTATGTTCATAAGCGGATGTGGGGGTTTTGGCGCATTGGTTTTTTTCAATCGCTGCTATTTCTAGCGATTGTCATTGGGATTTATATCGTTGCCGTACTAGTGCTGTTGGCTATTGTTTTTGGAGTGGGTGGGGCCAGCGTCTTCCAAGGGGATCCTGAAGCATTCAGTGATCCTCAATCAGCCATGATCATTGGATTGATCTTCATTATCGTTTTTGTGTTGCTGGTGGCGTTCATTGGCTATTTGTTGACTTGGCTGACCGCTCGATTCATGATTTCTGAGATGGGATATGCGATCGAAGAAAGTACCCCAGCCTTGGCATCCCTAGGGCGGAGCTGGCAGCTAACCCGCCGTAATGCTCGCCGCGTTGTGCTGGGTATCATGATGGTCTTTTTGGCTAGTTTACCCATCCAAGTTTTGTTACAACTGTTGATTGGGGCGGCCTCTGCCGGGCTCACCCTCGCGTTGCCGGATGAAGCGCTCGCTGCTGACACGCCGTTGTTCATGCTCATCTCCTACAGCCTGGGCACTGGTGTAGGCGTTGTGCTGTTGCCCCTGTGGCAGGCGATCAAGGCAGTTTTGTACTACGACTTAACGGAGCGACGAGAGGGGCGATCGCTCGATTTGGACGTGAGCGATCGCCCTAGCACACCTTCTATACAACAATGGCTCAACCACGTTACTCTGTTAACTCCCGAAAGCGTTGAGCTAGATTTCACCCTAGCGGGTGTGGGCAATCGCAGTTGGGCCCTGGTCTTGGATTACATCTTTCTCATCGGTGGCCTGTTCTTGTTTTGGCTGGGCTGGGGCTGGATGTCCACGGCCCTGCTGGACTGGATAGAGGATTTAGGTTTTGCCTATGACAGCGCTTGGATTTGGGTATTGGCGATCGCCTTCCTGATCACCTTCATCATCTTCACCGGCTACTTTGTGCTGTTTGAAACCCTATGGCAGGGGCAAACTCCCGGCAAACGTATCATGCATCTTCGGGTAATTCAAGATAATGGGCAGCCGGTCACCCTTGGGCAAACTACCCTGCGATCGCTGCTGCGTCCTGTGGACGACCTGCTGCTGATTGGAGCTTTATTGATTGCCCTAGGAAAACGGGAAAAACGTCTTGGAGATTGGGTTGCTGGTACCCAGGTGATTCAAGAAGACTATGCCGATCCACGTCTCAAGCTGGAGATCTCCCCCTCTGCCCGCACCCTTGCGCGTAACTTGTCTCCGTCGATGAACCTGGATCGCCTTTCTCCGGCTCAGTTTGTCACCCTACGAGAGTACCTGCAGCGGCGTTTGCTGATCGATACCCAGATCCAGAAAGAACTACGATTGAATCTAGCTCGTCAGGCGAAAGTGCTAGTTCAGCTAGAGCAGGTGCCAGAGGGCGTCAGTGCCGATCAGTTTTTAGAAGCGCTCTATGTGGCCTATCAGGGCAATGCTCGTTAAAGTTACCCGCATCATGGATGAGAGAAGGGCTACCGGGGCTGGTTTTTGTGGAGGTTCATGCCCCAGTTCGGCCACCACACGGCACAATGGGGAGGAGCATAATCCAGGTTGAAACCAAAACTGCGTATGACCCGCCGCCCTGACATTGTTTTTCTTGTTCTGGATACTCAACGTGCCGATCGCCTCTCCTGCTATGGGTATCCGGTGAAGACATCGCCCAATCTAGATGACTTTGCTGCCAACGCTACTCGATTTGAGAGGGCGATCGCTGCGGCTCAGTGGACGGTGCCGTCCCATGCCTCGATGTTCACTGGGCTCTATCCATCGGAGCACCAAACCCTCCAGTCCTACTCGGTGCTGCCCAAAACCATTCCCACCCTGGCAGAACGCCTGCGGGACGGCGGCTACTACACGGCAGGCTTTTGTAATAATCCCCTGGTTGGGGTGATCAACAATGGACTGCGGCGCGGGTTCTACAGCTTTTTGAACTACAGCGGTCTGCTCACCTCCCGCCCCAACCAAGCCGGGGCCTCGCCGGGCTTCATTAGCCGCTATCGGCAAGTCTTCAAGCGCATCTTGGCGGGTCTCCTAAGCCAGGTGCAGGACGCCTTTGCTCGGTCGGATGCTCTGCTCTCCCTCTCCTTCTCACCGTTGATGGTGCCTCTGTGGCAAACAGCTCTGAGCTTCAAGGGCAATACGGCCAAGTCCTTGGAGGATACGGCTCATCTATTGATCCAGCGACGCGGCGTGGACGATGAGCAGCCGGTATTCGCCTTTGTGAACCTGATGGGCACCCACATGCCCTACCATCCTCCCCGCCGCTACATTGAGACATTTGCGCCCCACGTGTTGAGCGATCGCTCTGCCCAAAACTATCTGCGTCAGTTTAATAGCGATGTGTATGGCTGGTTGGCCCCCTTGGCGGGAGCGTTGGATGATCAGCAAAAGGCGACCCTAGACGGCATGTATGACGCGGAGGTGGCCTGCCAGGATGAACTTCTAGGGCAGTTTTTCCAGCAGTTGCAGGCGTCGGGACGGCTTGAGGACACCTTGGTGATCATCTGCTCCGACCATGGTGAGCACTTGGGCGAAAAGCAGTTCATTGGCCATTCCCTATCGGTGTACAACGAATTGGTGCAGGTGCCGCTGATTATTCACGACCCTAGCGGTCAGTTGCCTAAAGGACAAACGAGCGATCGCACAGTTTCGACTCGGCGACTGTTCCACACCGTGCTGACGGCCGCTGGTCTGGCTAGCGAGGCAGAAGCCGCCTTGAGCCTATTCCAAGAATTGAGCGCTATACCGGCCGCCGTTCCGGTCTTTTCTGAAGCCATTCCTCCCCAAAATGTGTTGAATTTGCTGCAAAAACGTCAGCCCGAACTGGTGCGCGCTCGCGCCTGTGATCAACCGCGCCGCGCCGTCTGGGTGGGCAACCATAAGCTGATTGAAACCGGCGATACCCAGCTTGAGCTATACGACTGCCTCGACGATCCTGGGGAAAGCCTGAATCTCAGCAGCATTCTGCCGGAAAATGTAGAAGTGCTGCAAGACTGCCTCCAGTCCTTTGCGGGAACGATGACCGCCACGGTTACCAACGAACGCGCGTCCGATTTTGACGATCCTGAGGTGCAGCGCCGTCTGCGCGACCTTGGCTACCTTGAAGATTAATCGTTTTCATTCTAGGCATCATGTATCCACCCGTTGATCCAATTTTGTTTGAGTTTGGCCCCATTGCCGTGCGCTGGTACGGGCTGCTGATGGTCAGCGCCATTTTTATCGGTGCCCAGGTTGCTAGCCAACAGGTGAAACGCCAAGGACAAGATCCCGATGATTTTTGGGACATGCTGATCTGGATTGTCATTCCTGGCTTTATTGGGGCAAGACTGTACTACGTGTTCATCCAATCCCCCCGTGGGCCCCAGGGCCTGGGCTACTACCTTAATAATCCCGGTGAAATTCTCAAAGTATGGAGCGGCGGCATCCACATTTTTGGGGGATTTATCTTTGGCACCATCGCCCTGTGGCTATTCACCAAAATTCGTCACTTACCGGCGCTGGTCTTCCTGGATGCGATCGCCCTGGCCCTGCCCCTGGCCCAAGCCATTGGCCGCTGGGGAAATTTTATCAACCAAGAACTCTACGGCCCGCCGACGGATTTAGCTTGGGGATTGCGCATTGATCCTGTCCATCGCATTGCCCCCTACAACGACCTCAGCGCCTATCCCGATAGCACCCGCTTCCATCCCCTGTTTCTCTACGAATCCCTGTGGAATATTCTAGGATTTGCCATTATTTTCTGGCTATCCCGTCGCTTTGAGAAACAGTGGCGGCCTGGGGACATCACCTTGCTGTACCTCATTTGGTATCCCCTCGGGCGCTTTTTTATCGAGTTTTTGCGCACGGATTCTTGGTTCTTTGCCGGTACGCCGTTCAATGTCGTGCATCTCCTGTCAGCGATCGCTGTTCTTGGATCTGCCGCTGCCCTGTATCTGCGTCGCCGCCCCCAAACCTCCTAATATCAAGTCCGGTTAAATGTTCATGATTGGGACATCCTGCCTTCGATCCCCCGCTGCGCCGCCCCCTTGGCAAGGGGGCTACCAACATCTGGGTCACGATGCCCAAGCCTTGAATCAATAGCACGCATCTAACCGGATTTGATATAACTGTCCTCCTCATCCCCGTGCCTATGTCTACTAGAGCTGCCCCGCGTCTGTTGATCATTGGGCTTGACTGCATGGAGCCCTCCCTCGTGTTCGATCAGTGGCGCGATGATCTACCAACCCTCTCGCGGCTGATGGCGGCCGGTAGCTATGGCCGTCTGGAAAGCAGCATCCCCGCCATCACCGTACCGGCCTGGAGCTGTATGATGAGCGGTCGCGATCCGGGAGAACTGGGCATCTATGGCTTCCGCAATCGCCAAAACCGTAGCTACCAAAGTATGGCGATCAGCGATGGTCGCGCCGTCAAGGAGCCACGGCTATGGGACATCTTGGGCGATGCCGGATGGCAGGTGGCGGTCTTGGGCGTACCGGGCACCTCGCCCCCCTACCCGGTGCAGGGCTCCATGGTCTCCTGCTTTCTCACGCCAAGTACCGACGTACCCTACACCTATCCACCGGAGTTGAGCGATCGCATCCAGGGCTGGATCAGCGACTTTTTGCTAGATGTGCCCCACTTTCGGTCTGATGACAAGGCCGAGATCCTTGGCAATATCCATAAGCTCTGTGACCAGCGGTTTACCCTAGCCGAGAAGCTGATCGCTGAAGACCATCCCGACTTTCTGATGCTGGTAGACATGGGGGTCGATCGCATCCATCATTCCTTCTGGAAGCCCATGGATCCCGCCCATCCCCAATATCAGCCGGGCTCGCCCTACGCCAACGCCATCCACGACTACTACGTGCATATCGACCAGCGGGTGGAGCAACTGTTGAACTATTGCGACGACCAAACCGCTGTGCTGATCGTGTCCGACCACGGGGCGCGACCGCTGGTGGGAGGGATTTGCATTAACCAATGGCTGATCGAGCAAGGCTACCTCAGCGTGGTCGAATCACCCACTACGCCTACATCGTTGGATGAGTTGACCGTTGATTGGGAACACACCCAAGCCTGGGGCGCGGGGGGCTACTATGCCCGGATTTTCCTTAACGTTAAAGGGCGTGAACCCAACGGCATTGTGCCCCTGGGCGACTACGAACGCCTGCGCACGGAGCTGGCTGAGAAGCTGGCGATGATTCCTGCCCCGGATGGTACGCCCATGGATAACCGGGTCTACAAACCCCAGGAGGTCTATCAACGGGTGCGCGGGGTTGCGCCTGACCTGCTGGCCTATTTTGATGAACTGGCCTGGCGCTCGATTGGTACGGTGGGTCACGCTGAGCTCTACACCACCAATAACGACACCGGCCCTGATGACGCCAACCATGCCCGCTATGGCCTCATGATTTTCCATGATCCCCAGCAGCCCAAGGGAGGACAGGTGCTCGACCAAGCCCAGATTTATGACATTTTGCCCACGCTGCTGGATCGCTATCAGCTCACGGCTCCGCCTAAGCTGCGGGGTAAAGTGCTGCCAGTTTAGCCCCTAGTCTGCCCATCTACCCTAATCTTGTTCATGGATCTGATGGAGGAGCGATCGCCCCAGTACTATGAGGCAGAAGTAACCTGTTTATGCGCTAAGGCGGGAAACATTGTTTTTCCTGGACTTCCTTTTCGTTTTTCTGTCTTCGTTCTTCTGTCTTGCGGTACTAGGTCACCAAACGCTGAAATCGAGATGGTTGAGCTAGGGGAATTTGATGAGAGAATACAAAGGAGGGCAAACCGTATCAACCACTACAAAACACCGTGAGCGCACGGTGCTACAACCAGTCAAGTCACTGGGTATCCCCTGGGTTTGCCATCGCAGTGTATCGGCGGTACGGTTAAGTTTCGTTACTGCTGTTTAGGGTAACGATAAGGTCTATATCTACAGGATGGTCGATTGCTCGTCTGCGCGGGCAGAACAGCATATGGAGTCTTGCCTCCCTCGTGAAGGCAGATATCCTGCGATCGCCAATGGAATAACCTTGTTGAAGAATTTGATTAGGAGTCATGGAAGGCTTATGAAGAAAGTTGAAGCAATCATCCGTCCCTTCAAGCTAGATGAAGTGAAGATTGCCCTCGTCAATGCTGGCATCGTAGGGATGACCGTTTCAGAAGTACGCGGATTTGGTCGGCAAAAGGGGCAGACCGAGCGCTACCGTGGTTCTGAATATACGGTGGAGTTTCTGCAAAAGCTCAAGATTGAGATTGTGGTAGAAGACGATCAGGTTGATATGGTGGTCGATAAGATCATCTTGGCAGCCCGCACCGGGGAAATTGGAGATGGCAAGATCTTTGTCACCTCTGTGGATTCGATTATTCGGATTCGTACCGGTGAGAAAAATCTAGAGGCTATCTAGCGCATTTCTGAGGGATGGTTGCTCCGTTCGCTATTCCTCAGACAATATGGGTTAAAGCCAACCAGGCCCACCATGGGTCTGGTTTTTTATTGGGATGGTGTAGCCGTTGCTCTAGGTGCGTTTGGGATCAATACCGCTAATTTTTAGCAGGTCAGCAATGCTGGTGCAGTAGTGGGGTAATCCTAGAACTGTGGGATTCATGGGATGTTGATAGACAAAGTGGCGATAGTCTAGGCAAAAGCGATCCCAGGCTTCCATCTGAATGCGAAAGATGCGAATGATGATATTGGCAAGGTGGATCGAAAGGGGAATGCGGAAGTAGATACGCTGGTTCAGATAACGACAGATTTGGGCGATCGCTTGATCGGCGGTGAGGGGATCGTTGCCCAGCACCCATTCGCGGGATTCGCCAGGCTCAGGCGGATGGTCTACTAAATGGGCGACGACCTGAGCAATATCCTGGGCATGGGTGATATGAAAGCTGCCGTCGGCACTCAGGAAGCGAATCAGTCCCATCCATTGCATGACCTCAGGCAGTCCAGCAGAAACCTGGGAGTAGGGCTTTTGCTCGTCGCCACCGAAGACGAGGGTGGGGAAGAGGGTGGTGACCTTGGGGGCGATCGCTAACTGGGGCAGTCGCTGATGGCAGATATATTTCGATCGCACGTAGCCAGTGCCCATCTGTCCCGCTTGGGGTAGGGGCCGATGATCGCGACCCAAAATGCTGGCGGTGGAAAAATAAATCACCTGTTGGCAGCGCTGGGCATCCAACAAGCTCATCAGTTGCAGGGTTTTGGTGACGTTAATGTCGTAGGCGCGCCGTTCGCCGCCCCAGGCCGTCGCAATCAGGATGGCCGTATCGATGGTGCTGAGCAGCTCTTGATGATCTTCAATCTGGTAGAGATCACCGGTGATCACATGAATACCCGATCGCACCTCTAGATTTAACTTGAGCTTGGCCGGATCCCGCACCAGTAGAAATAGCTCGTGGGAGGTTTGCTGAATCAACTGTTCGGTAATGTAGTGCCCAATGCAGCCACTCGCGCCGGTGATAAAAATCCGTTGAGGTGCAGGAGATTCAGGAGGTGCCGAAAAGGTCATAGATCACCAGTTACGCAGATCACGCTAGCATACGCCAAAACAAGCATGGATGGCGATAGAGCGATCGCCATCCATAGTATTATTCAACCCCTAGAGTCACCATCAGGTGGTTGCGAGCAGTTGATCCGCTTGCTTCGCCGTCTCAAAGAAGAAGGCGGCGTTTTCTTCGGGGGTGCGCTGGAGGATGCCATGGCCGAGGTTGAGAATATGCCCCCGGTTGCCAGCCTTGCGGATGGTGTCAATAATGCGATCGCGGATGACGGCTTTGGAGCCAAACAGCACACCAGGATCGATATTGCCCTGAACGCCAATGTTGGGGCCTAGGCGGCGACGAGCATCGGCCATGTCCACCGTCCAGTCTACGCTGACGATATCAACGCCCGATTGACCCATGCGCTCTAGGACGCCAGCGCTACCGCTGATGTAGAGAATCATGGGTGTATCAGGGTGAACCGCTTTGACCTGACGGATGACTTGCTGCTGGTAGGGCAGGGCAAAGACGTCGTAATCCTGCGGGCTCAGTTGACCAGCCCAGGAGTCAAACAACTGCACCACCTGAGCGCCACAGTCAATTTGATGGCATAGATAAACAGCGATCGCATCTGCCAACTTACCAAGGAAGGCATGGAGAATCTCAGGCTGGGTGAAGGCCAAGTGCTTAATCACCGCGTAGTCTTTGGAGCTTTTGCCTTCCACAGCGTAGGCGGCCAAGGTCCAAGGCGATCCAGCAAAGCCGAGGACGGTGGCTTCATTGCCCACTTCTTGGCGCAGGGTTTGCAGAATCGTGCGGATAAAGGGGGTGGATTCATCCGGCTCTAGACTGTGCAGTTGGTTCACCTGCTCTAGGGTGCGGATAGGATTGTCGATGATCGGGCCCTTGCTCTCAATGATTTCAAAGGGAATACCGATGCCGGGTAGGGGCGTCAAAATATCGGAGAACATGATCACCCCATCAGGACGGAAAGCCCGCCAGGGCTGAAGCGAGATCTCGATGGCAATGTCTGGATTTTCAGATCGTTCACGAAATGAGGGGTATTTTTCGCGCAGATCACGGTAAACCTTCATGTAGCGCCCAGCCTGACGCATCATCCACACGGGAGGACGATCCAATACTTCGCCCCGAGCCGCCCGCAACAAATAGGGAACCTGATTCGATCCGCTCATTTCGACTCCAATTCTTAACGTAGTCTTTTTAAACGCATTTGCTAGCTTATCACTGAGCGATCGCCCCTACATGGCATGGCGGTTTACGAAACGTTAAGCTGTCGGCTACAGGTTCGGGCCGATTGCCGATGAGGAGTCTAGTTGTAGGATGCTGTTAGGCGTAGCCGTAACGCACCGTCTCGTGAAGCTGATTGACTAGATTTGAGATGGCGGGTCGTCGTCATCCGCCGATGAATAGGGCGGGATCAAGACCCGAGGAGCGTCGGGGTCTGTCACGTCTGGCTGAAGGACGGTGTCGGATGACTCAGAGGCTTGATCGGCGGGAGACTCTGGGGCGACCTCCTCTTCGTTGCGGTAGCTGTAGGAGTAAAGGGTGCCGCTTTGCTGACGGCGTACTGGATCTCGCTGGACTTCGTAGATGGATGGCGTGACCTCCTCGGGGCGATCGCTCTCCTGATCGGCATCGTCGTCCCAATCATCCCAGTCGTCTAGGTTGTCTAGATCGTCCTCTGCATCGCTATCCGCCAGATCTGGGTCGTCAACGTCTGGATCATCGGCATGGCGATCGCGCCAAGCTTGCCAAGCGGCGGCCCGATCTCGGTCATAGTCATCAAAGCGTGGGTCGTCGTAGACGGAGACGTTGGGTGAGCCATCCTGGGATGGCTCGTCGTATAACGAGTCTGCTTCACGATCGTAGTAAGCTGCGTCGTCGTCTAGGTCTAAGATGTCGTCATCCAAATCGTCATAACCTGGTTCTGGATAGACCGCTCGGGGCTCCTCGTCGTCTTCGGTCTGCCAATCATCCCAAACCGCAGATTCTTTGACCTCTTGGTCTAATTCGGGATCAGGATTCACATAGGTGTAGGTTGGCTGACCATAGTTGCGACCCTCAGGCGGCTCACCATAGGACGGCTGACGTGAGCTCACCGATGGCTCGGCTGTACTGCGCAAGACTTCCGCATCCGTCACCAGGGGCTCCCGCCGATCGCCCTTGGGGACGCTTCCCTGCCAAGATTCCCACGACTCCCAATCTTCCTTGGATCGGTGCCAAGGGGTATCCCAGGTTTCTCCCCAAGCAGCTTGGGATACCCGCTGGGCAGCTCGGGAGGGGCGATCGCGCTTCGTTGTCCCTGGTTCAGCAGGCGGACTGCCGGCCCGATCCCTTGGTTCCCGACTCCAGCGTGAAAAGGGGGGCGATCGCCGGGGAGCAGGTTCATTGGGTGCTGTCCAGCGGTTGGTTGACCGCTGAGCATCAGATTGAAAAAGCCTCATGAGAATGAGAGCTGTCGCTACACCACAGCCCACGGCTCCTAATACCCAGATCGATAGGGGCAAGGCGGGAGAGATGCGCCCCAGCACCATGAGCGGCACGGCATAGTCCCAGTTTTGCACCGCAAACAGGATCAGCCCAGCCCCTAGTCCTAGCCCTAGCAATCGGTTAAACGTGACCATTCCCCTGCATCATCACAATTAGTTCCAGTCTAGCGGCTTGGATCCGGCGATCGGCAGATGCCGAAGACCGAGGTGTAGCCGTGGAGAAAGGTCGTATTGCCCACGGGGCCCACTTCGCCGTTGCAGAAAAAGCCACTTAGGGGTGTATTGACGAGGTAGCGATGGAAGAGCCGAGAATCCACATTGGGCTGTCCGTATAGCCCCTCCCCGCGGCCGAGGCAGGCAAAGAGGAGCGCGCCAATGGGCGAACTGCCTTGGTGATCCTGGTCTTGATATTGGGTGAATAGGCTTTCCATGTCATCAATAGACGTTTGGGCATCCCGCAGATGAAACTGCACTCGTTGCCCTGGCCGTACCCGATCCCCAATGGCGATCGCTCCCACTTTGGGATCGACTCCAATTAAATTGCGGATCAGAAAATCGCCCTGGCCCAGCTTTTCCTTAAACTCATTCTGGGCGATGCCGATAAAGAGGGAATTTTGCGCCAGCATTTGATCATCTTCGCTCAGATCCCGGATGAGCATCTGCAAGGTTTCGAGGGGCGTCTTGCCGACCTCGCAGACCCCAGCCATTTCATCGGCCTCCAGTTCTAGAACAATATTGCGCTCACCCTGCACAACTCGATAGGGACAGCCAATGGGGCGACAACCCTGGGCCACAATGGCATCGATGACAATGTTGCCGCTGAGGGCTAACCCCACAATACCCTCGTCATAGAACTCGTAGTTGCAAAATAGCCCGCATTGCCCGGTGATCGAGCCGGTGCTGGCTAGCCCACCCACTTTGACGGAGCCTGGGTAGGCAAAGTCTAGACCCTGCAACAGGTCATTGATCCCCGGTGCAAAGGGTTCTGAGAGCAAGATGAACTGGGGCTGTTCTGCTGGCGATACCCCGACCAGATCCACCCAAGCATCGGGGGATGCGTCAGGGTCGGGCAGGAGTTCAGAATCTAGGTGAAAGGCTTCCACCTTCACCCCTGGTAGATGGGCTAGGGTGAGGCTGAGGGCGGCTTCCCCTTCCACTTCCTGCGCTGCATCGCGGGTGCTGGCTTGCCCGATCACCCCACCGCCGCTGCCTCCCACAATGGTTGCTACATCGAGGTAATTGCGCAGGAGCGGCATCAATCGCGGAAATTCACTGGCATAGGCAGATGAGATGAACACAATCGCCAGGTCGGCTGGAGCATTCAACTGCTGAGTTGCGTTGTCAACCACGTCTTGAATAGCAGCTTCAAGAGACGGGAGAGTGGAGAGGGCGTTGGCCCATTTCATAGGATCAGTCATGGTACTAGTTCGCCGAGTCACAATACGAACTGTCGTAGCGTTCTCCCTATTCTCTAGGAAAACGGGTCAACAGAGAAGTTAAGAGCTGTGAGGCGTTGCTCAATCTCAGGCAATATCAAGCCCTGCTCACCGATCGCCTTCCTGTGTGTTTGGTAACATTGTTGACCAGAACAGGGGCGATCGCACAGTAGCATAGGGTTAGGGAGGTTTGAGTCTCTCTGTCTAAGGCGGATGCTTGAGATCCCAACAAGGGCAAATCTAAAGATAATAGGATTGGCATTTATGGGGGCTAAATGCGTGAATGGGTTCTAGAGTCAGCCGTTCCATGGCAGGGTTCGGGGTTTTCACATTCACGACCTCGAAGGTTTCAGACTAAGATAGTCCAGGGTAGACCACCCGCATGTACTGAGATAAGTCATAACCATAACGAAAAGCTATGAGCGATATCCACAACCAAATCGAGCAAGAACGTGAACAGGCCCGGGCCGTATGCAGCACTGAAGGTGCTTCCTCTGGGGAATGTGCTGCTGCATGGGACGCTGTAGAAGAACTGCAGGCTGAAGCAGCCCACAAAAAGAGCAAAGAACAGCCCAAAACCTCGTTTGATCAATATTGCGACGAGAATCCTGAAGCTGCTGAGTGCAGAGTCTACGACAACTAAGCCAATTGCTGGGCTCAGTGGTCAGATCATGGACGTGTTTCAAATCAACGTGGGGATCGCATGGGTGATCCCCTTGTTTTGTGTTGAGGGTGCCTGACTGCGTCCCACCCTGATCTCAAGGCTAGCACGACTCTCAGCCATGGATGTGATGGAATTATTGTTGCCCAATCTACTCGCTACCCATCGCCTGGGCCAGGTTCTAGGGCGATCGCTTCCGGCTGGGACAATTTTGCTATTAGACGGAAATTTAGGCAGCGGCAAGACCAGTTTGGTTCAGGGTATGGGGCAGGGATTAGGGATTTCCGAACCGATTGTCAGCCCCACCTTTACCCTGGTCAATGAGTATCTAGAGGGACGGCTGCCGCTCTACCATTTTGATCTCTATCGCCTAGATGCCCAGGCCGTTGACTCTCTTTATTTAGATCTGTACTGGGAAGGGATCGAGTATCCCCTAGGGTTGGTAGCCATCGAGTGGCCCGATCGCTTGCCCCAATGGCCCGAGCCGGCCCTCCATCTTCAGCTATCGATCACCCATGATGATCAGCGTTTGGCAACCCTCATGCCTGTGGGACAAGTCCTGCCATCTTGGTTTAAGTCGCTTCAAGGTTTGATGGCGGCAGGGTAGGGCCTACGGGGATGCTACCAACCCTGCCTAGATCTCCAGGGATCATCAGGTGCCAGAACGATTGAGGCGGCGATAGGCTTCAGCTAGGGAGGTGCGATCGCCCACGTTGCCGGGAAATAGAACCACCGGCAGGTTCGGGAACTGGGGATGATCTTCGGGGGTGCGAATG
The DNA here is from genome assembly GCA_007694125.1 of Leptolyngbya sp. DLM2.Bin15. GTDB lineage: Bacteria > Cyanobacteriota > Cyanobacteriia > RECH01 > RECH01 > RECH01. Next base: position 1,340 of record RECH01000255.1, on the reverse strand, counting down.
ATGGAACAGCCGGGTAGAATTTGCCCGAGCAGTCTAGCTGCGGTGAGGGCGAGACCGGTGCTGACCACATCATTGGAGGTGATCCCGCCTTTGCTAATCAAAAATCCTAGGTTGTCCGGTAGGTGGCGCACGACGTCCATGAGCAGATCCGAGACGGCTACCCCGAACGCTAGGCGAGTTTCGATGCTGTCGAAGGTCAGCTCCTCACGGCTTGTGTAGATTACGGGCGTTTGACCGGCACGGTGAACGGTGTGAATGCGATCGCAAATGCTGGTCAGCAGATCGGCGCGCTGTTGATCGCTGGCGTCGAGCAAGTGGGCTACGTCAATTTCAACCCCGACCACACCGGGCTCTTTTAGTAATTCGTTCAGTTGCTCGGTGGTTTTCTTGACGTGGGATCCCACCAAGACGGCACCGGGCTGACCGTGACGAGTATAGGCTCCCATCTGGTCGGCGGGGGTGGGCTGGGGGGGAAGATCTGCCAAGGCGGTCAGTAAGCTAGCGGCGCTACGAAACAGAAAGCGTTTTCCCTGGGCGGCGGCAGCCAAAACATCACGGGCAAATCGATCCAAGTCAGCCTGCTCTTCGGCATCCACCACGCCACATTGGTTGTCATGGAGGGCCAGGAGGCGATCGCCCGTACCGCCCCGGATATCAGCCAGCAAAAATCGTTCCACGCTCTCGCTAGGAATGCGGCCTTTAGTTTTTTCTTCGACGTAATCGGGTAGATAGCTGTGGTGGTAGCCAAAGACCGAGTCCTGAGCAAACTCGGTGGTGTGCACCGGTGTTTCTACCCCATCTATTAATAAGTAGTGAATGCTGTCGCGGGTGATGCGTCCGCCTTCAAAAAAGGCGGGGGTGAGGAAATGGGCATCGAAGGGGCCCAGCTCCTCGGCGATCGCGTCGGTTTCAATGGGGTAGTGACCGCGCAGGGTGGAATCAGAGCGGCTCACGATCAAAAAGTCTTGGAGCCCCACCTGAGCGATCGCCTGTTTGAGGGCTTGGCACACCTCACGGGTGATCTGGTCGGCCTGCTCTGGGGGCAGGGCGCGGGTGTTGGTCAAGATAAAAAAGATGGGAGCATCATCCAGTAGGCCCAGCTTGAGGGTGTCTTCATCCCAGCGGGTGAGCAGGAGACAGCTATGCACGGTCTGAGATCCGGTGGGATCATCATCCAGCACGATAATTTTGGGTTGGGTAGACATGGGCTTCTCTCTCAATGCTTCAAGCTAGGACTCACGGATCGCTGAGACCTGATGGGCTGATCCATCTTTTCCCCCTCATCTTCCCCTCATCCCCCAGCCCCTTCTCCCACAAGGGGAGAAGGGGAGCAAGAAAAG
>RECH01000135.1 GCA_007694125.1 Leptolyngbya sp. DLM2.Bin15 | reverse complement strand
GCCAGAGCCTTTGCACCTCACCTAAGCGGCTTCGGTCAATCCGTTGCGCCCGAATTGTTAGGGGGCGTTATTCTTCTTTTTCTGAACTTGGTACTCCTTGGTTTCAAACAAAAAATCACAGAGAGTCTTAGCAGAATTAACCGCTAACTTTGCATGATGTTCTAGTGGCTTATACGAAATAACATGAGAATCACTCATTGTATTGCGTAAAGTAGCCAAACCAGAAACTATGCTCGTCAAACCAGACAGAATTTGCCTTAAACATTCTGCAAGGCTCTCTTGCCCTGGCGAGAGATTTAAGTGCTTTTGAACCCTCTTATACAACTTCGGAAGATTGCCATCATATTCAGGTGGATTAGGATCAAATTCTTTCTCAATCGCCGACAAAACAGCTTCAACAAGAGAGCGTGCATTGGTAATTGCACCATCGAAGTCTCCTTCGCCCAGTTTCTTATCACACTTCTTTATTTGTTCGTCAATAAAAATATGTGTCAGTTCAACTGAATTCTCATAAGGGTGTGATAACTCGATTAAAGAGCCGTTTAATTTGTAAATATCCCATCTTTTTCCTGAAAGTCGCAGTTCATAATTATCAAACTCAAGAAACTGGTTTAGATGTTCGACTGCAACATTAATATCGAGTTCTTTGTGAAGGAAGTGGCGGGGGTCGAGAGCTGCAACAAGAATATCTTTTATAGTTGGTGTGTCATTACATTCACGCAACTTCTCTTCTGCATAAGACCAGCGAGAAGGGAATCCACTTTCATACGTGTCGTTTGAACCGAATTGATTGAAGAACGAAACTAATTGTGGACCAGTTCTATATGGCGATCGCCCTCCATCCCCAGTGATAATCGAGCCAAGAGCGGATATTGTTTGTTCTGATAGTTTCACACTTTAACCAACCTTTACTACCCCACTCAATTATTCTAAAGCACTGCCCCAACCAAGATTTGAGCCGCCTAACGCTTCAAACACCGGCGCAGCTTTGCTGCGTCCGAGTGCTTTGATTTGTTATACATCTCTATTCTATTGGTGAAGGCAGTTCTTCTTCGAACTCAGAAAGGTTGCTATTTTTCAAGAAATAGAAGAATGTTGAATCTATAGCAAAAAGCAGTCTTTTTCCTTTGTCGTAGTCTATCAGTGGCGGATTTATTTTCTTTTTAAACTGAAGACTAGATAGATTATGAAGAAGATTGCTCATATCGCTAGGCCTCACGTCTTCTGGTCGATGATGCATAGCTTTAATCGACTCAGTAATATCCGACCGGGAAAGACCTTCAATAATTCCCTCATAGCCTTTTTGTGCAATTACTCTAACTAGATAATAAGGAAGATGGAGAGGAACTTTTTCTTTAGCTTTACTGTGCGTAACATTGCCTGACGCCAGCAACTCAAGATCTTGCTCATGATTTTCACGGTAATCATCACATTTTTCATCCAATGCTTTGTCTGCATATGAATCATCGGCAAGGTGACGCCCATCCCCCAAACATGTTTCCATGACCTCTGCAGCTTTGCAGCACTCTCTAAGCAACTCCTGTAGAACCCCAATGCTACCGAACGAATTTGAAATTAACTTGGCGGCGATGCTTTCGCTTATAGTAATATTTAGTTTTCTTGAACCTTTATTGATAACTTCTCTGAAATCTGAGTCAATCCAGGGCTCGACCGGAATATCATCAACCCTATCTGTAAGATCGGTGCAAAAATTCCGCAGCTTATCTTTCTTCCTCCAGACACCAAGAATTACAAAGACAATACCAGTTTCTTGAAATGTTCTTAGATCAAAGGCGAGCTCTCTTTGCTTGTTCTCATCTAGATAATGAAAGTTCTCTAGAATTATCTTTTTATTGAACCCTACTTTGTGTAGAAGCTCAGAGATATCTTGCGCTACAGCTAAGTTAAAAGGCACGGTTTGATAGATTTTCTTTTCTTTGTCTGCGGCCTCCAGATTACCTGAAGCACTTGCTTCACCTTCGCCAAAAAATAATAATTTTGCCTTAGCTTTGATGCCTACTGTTGCGGATGAGGACGAGGATTCCTCACTCTCATTACCTATTTCAATCTCTACCCCAAGCTGTCTAAGAATACTTGCGTATACATCTGAAATATTAGTATTTGGCGTCAGCCTTACAACTACATTCTCACTGTAGGGAAGATACCGAGACACCAGAGCAGTCTTTCCTTGTTTTGATGCTCCATACACCACTATATGATTGCCGGTACCTAAGGACGACCTGAATTTTTCATCAATATTATTTCTCTCAACATAAGAAAGAACTTGATTAGGGCTAACCCCAAAAACTTCATTTAATTGAGCCATATATATCTCGATAACCTCCTGCATAACAACTTATTAGACCGATCCTATCTGCCTATCTGCCTCCTACTAGGTGAATAGGCAGATTATTTGCCGTCTAATCACTCTCCAGGGGTAGATAGGCTGTGAATAATCTGCATAATAGCCCTCCCTAGGATAGATAGACAGCAAAGATCCGTATATCTTCCATTTTGTTATTGAAGTACACATGTATTATTAATGTTGTATTTGATACTGCTCTGTGGAGTTGTTATGAAGCATCGTCATCCTAAGAAGTTGCTAGATCAAGTGCATGAAGCCATGTGTCTGACGTACTACTCCTGTCGAACAGAGCCAACCCACATAGCTTGAATCTGTTCTAACCCATTTGGCAGTCGATAGACAAGTATTCTGACTGTTTGACCCATCGCTGAGAATCCCTGATGTCTCCTTGGAAATCTTGCTCAAACGCTCATTGAACTAGACCGTTACAACGGGAGCGATCAGCTCTCTTGATAGATCTCGATGGTTATAGACCCTGCCCGAGGATTTCACAAGAGACAGGTGCACTTCGACCCTACTTAGAGTAGGGTTAGAGCATAGCCCATCATCATTGAGGAAGATGTTGCCCCAGTCCCCGTTGATCAAGCCCGCATCCTCCTCCCTATAAGGCAGTTTGCCGTTCGTGCGTTGTGTTCTGAATGCGGTCTAGGATTGCCTAGCCTAGCTTCCTAAGCCACGATGAGACTCGTCTCTGGGTGGTTCAATCCCTTTATGACATCCCCTGTTTTATGGAATGGCACATTACAGATGCTCAAAGCCTGAGAATTATTGATCAAGAGATTGGCGATCATCCCTTCTCTCCATCGGAGTATGAGGTGGTGCGCCGGGTCATTTATGCCACGGCAGATTTTGACTATGCGTCGTTGATTCACTTCTCCCACCAAGCTTTACAGGCGGGGGCAGCAGCCTTGGCGGCCCGTAGCACCGTGATTGTGGATGTACCCATGGTGCAGGTTGGCATTATGCCCAATATTCAAGCCAGTTTTGCCAATCCCGTATATTGCAGCATGGAAGCGATTACGCGGCCGCAGCGGGACAAAACTCAGGCAGCTTGGGGCATTGAGACCCTGGCACGGCGATACCCGGAGGGCATTTTTGTGGTGGGGCAGGCCCAGACGGCTCTGTCTGCCATTGTGGCACTGTTGGAAGCGGGGGATATTAAGCCAGCGTTGGTGGTGGGTACGCCAGCGGGCTTTGTGGGGTTGGAAGACATTAGCGATCGCCTCTCCCAAACCCAAATTCCCCACATTCTCATCCGAGGGCGTAAGGGTAGTTCGGTGGTGGCGGCGGCGATCGTCAATGGTTTGGCGGCGCTGGCTTGGCAGGCCTATGGCCACACATCCAATGGCGTTGGCTAACAAGGCCAGTTGGCCGAGGCTTGCGTTAACCTAGGAGTCGATGTTATGCAATCGGGTGCATCATGGTGATCACGAATAGCCCATGATTGAAACTATGCCGACCTATGCCGACCCAGTCAACTCGTTCTGATGGAAGGGGCGATCGCCCTGCAGCGACAACCTATCGAGAAAGCACCATTCTCTCTGTGTCTCAGTGGACACGCTGGGGTCGCTATGGGTTGGCGGGGGCGATCGCTGTTGTGGCGGCGGGCTTAACGGCGTTGGATGTGGGGCTGGTGCAGGCGCTGGAGCGGCAGGTTCAGTCATTTTACTTCGAGCTACGCGGCCCCGTGCCGCCTCCGGATGATGTGGTGATTTTGGCCATTGATGAAGCCTCGCTGTCCCAGGGTGAATTTTATAACAGTGATCCTAAACGCTATGCTCACCTAGAGGTGTTGCAGAGCTGGCCCTGGCCGCGGACAGCCTATGCCCTGGCCATCGAGAAAATTTTGGATGCGGGCGGACAGGCTGTTACGCTTGATATTTTGTTTTCGTCGCCGAGTAGTTACGGGCCTGAGGATGATCAGCGCTTTGCGGATGCCCTGACCAACCATGCCAGTCAGGTGGTGCTCGCGGCGCAGTATACCCAGACCGATAGCGCTCAGGGGATGGTCACCCAACTGACGATGCCGCTCCCAGCGCTGCGATCGCCCCAATCGGTGCTCGGTTCTATTAATTTTTATCTGGAACCCAATGGACAAATCCATCGCTTTGGTGAACAGTTTTTAACGGAGTTGATCCGCAACTCCCCCCCGGCACAGCAAGCCGCCTATCGCCAACTGGGCAACACTCTTCCCACCCTGGCGGAGGCTACGGTGCAGGTGTCTCAACACTCTTCTCCGTCGTCGCGTGGCGATGCGCTGTTTTTCTATGGGCCAGCGCAAACCTTTACCCATATTCCGTTTTGGTATGTCCTGGATCCAGATACCTGGGATACCTATCTGCAAGGCGGCAGCTATTTCAACAATAAGATTGTGATTGTGGGCTCCACGGCAGCGATTCATCAAGATTTTTATCCAACGCCGTTTAGTGAAAGTTGGTTCTATCGCCAAGCCATGCCGGGGGTGGAGATTCATGCCAATGCGATCGCTTCTTTGGTAGAGGGACGGACAATGCGATCGGCGGTTCCCCAAGCACCGTTGCGGGGGATGGTGGTTTTGCTGGGGATTGTCGGTGCGGGATGTCTAGTCATCCAACGGCGGCAGCCGCTGTCGGGATGGGGCGTTGCTATGGGGCTGGCGATCGCTTGGTGGATTACGGGGTATATCGTGTTTGTCCATGGGCAGTTGATTGTGCCAACGGCGATTCCTGTGGGGGCGATCGCCTTGATTGGCTTTGGGCAACTGCTGTCGGGAACCGCCCAAGAACAGCTACGCAAGCAGCAACTGCGCAATACCCTCAAGCAATATTCTGCATCGCCCATTGTGCAGGAAATTATTAGCCAGCAGGATGATTTGCAAGACCTGCTGCGAGAACGAGAGCGAGAGCTGGCCGGAAAAGTGCTGGGCAGCCGCTATCAAATTGTCAACGTTTTAGGATCGGGTGGTTTTAGTGAAACCTATACGGCGCGGGATATGCAACGCCCAGGGAATCCGATCTGTGTGGTCAAGCAGCTTCAGGTGAAAACAGATAATCCTAAAACGATCCGCCTGGCCCGTCGCTTATTTGGTACAGAGGCGGAGACGTTAGAAAAGCTAGGGCATCATGATCAAATTCCGCAACTGATGGCTTTCTTTGAGGAGGCTGGAGATTTTTATCTGATTCAAGAGTTTATTGCAGGGCGATCGCTGGCGGAGGAGTTTCGCCAGCGGCACAGTTTTCCTGAATTCTATGTGGTAGATATGATCAACGATCTACTGCGTATTCTAGGCTATGTGCATCAGCAGGGCGTGATCCATCGAGACTTAAAACCGTCTAATATTATCCGTCGTCAGTCAGATCAGCGCTTGGTATTAATTGATTTCGGGGTAGCCAAAAAAATATCAACCCAATTAGCGGAAAGCAGTAGCGATACCAAATTTACGGTTGCAGTAGGCACTCCGGGCTATATGCCAGGCGAACAATCGGCCGGCCGGCCCCATTTTAATAGTGACATCTATGCCCTAGGCGTCATTGCCATCGAAGCCCTGACGGGACAAAATCCCCGGATGCTGCACCACGATTCTAAAACCGGTACGATCCTTTGGAAGCACCGCGTGCCAGGACTGACGCCAGCCTTCTCTACTATCATTGATCGCATGGTGCATCATGATTTTACGCAGCGCTATAAAACCGCTCAGGAGGTGCAGGCAGCGATCGCCCCGATGATTGCCGATGCGGATGACACGACCCTAGGGGAGTTTGAGGACGACGATAGCCTATTTCTGCCGTCTCATTTGGCGAAGCGATCGCCCCAGCTATCACCGTCGCCATCACAGATTAGAACCGTGATCTCTGATGAGGATCGAGATAAGTTATTGGCGTTTGATGCTGAAGGAACCACGATTATTCCTCTCGATCAGACGGTGACGTTAGAGGATGGTGCTGAAGGGACTGTCCCCATTGAAGAGGGGTTAACGGAGCCTATCGTGACCCAACCCTTGACGGGGCACTATGGTTCAACGGAGCCATCTGCGCCATATCTGAATCAAGCGGTGGAACAGCAGGATACGCAAGCCGATGATGAAGATACCCATCTTTGGCCCACCCAGGACTAAAGCGGCAGGGGTTAGTGTGTGAGATGACTGTAGATCATGGCTGATCTGGGAGGCATCCATCAGCCTAGGATCAATACCATCCCACCCACTTCGCTGGCTGAGTGCCTCTGAAACGTGCTCCACACCGGGCTTCGACTTCGCTCAGCCCTCATCGGCTCGATTCCCTCCGCTGACTGAACGAAAGCAACCCACGTCGCTGGCTGAGCGAAGCCGTTCGTGAAACGTCTCCCGAAGGGAGAAAGCCACAACCCAACCATCTTCCCTCTCAACATCCCTACAGAGTAAGATTCCGCCCCGGAGGCCTAGCGCGTGAGGTCAGCGATCGCTTTAGGAACCCCAGATGTCAACACCTCATGCCCCGTTTCGGTGATCACGAGATCGTCTTCAATGCGAATGCCGATGCCGCGCCAGGGTTCGGGCACTTCGGGCTGTCCTTCGGCGAGCTGGATGGTGGGCGAGACATAAATGCCCGGCTCTACGGTGAACACATGCCCTGGTTCGAGCTGATGGGACGTTTCCCCATGCTGATAAATACCCACATCATGAACATCGAGCCCTAACCAATGTCCAGTGCGGTGCATATAAAACGGTTTATAGGTGTCTTCTGCAATTAAGGTATCGCGATCGCCCACCAGCAGGCCCAGATCAAGCAGGCCTTCCACAATCACCCGTACGGCGGTTTCATGCATCGCCTGATAGGGTTGACCGGGTTGGGCCAGGGCGATCGCCTGCATCTGCGCTTCTAGGACAATCTCGTAGAGCAGGCGTTGTTCATCGCTGAAGCGGCCGCCTACGGGAAAGGTGCGGGTGATGTCAGCGTTGTAGTAATCCACTGCGCAGCCAGCATCGATCAGCAGCAGGTCGCCATCCTGCATCTGGCGCGTGTTTTCGGTGTAGTGCAAAATGCAGGCGTTGTCTCCCGAGGCCACGATGGAGGGATAGGCGGGGCCCATGGCTCCTGCCAAGCGGAAGCTATGCTCAATTTCTGCCTGCACCTGATATTCGTAGCATCCGCTGCGGGCATAGTCCATGGCCCGACAGTGGGCCGCGGCGGAAATCTCGGCGGCATGGCGCATCAGGTTCAGCTCTTGCGGATCTTTAATCTGCCGCATTCCGTGGACAATGGGGCCCGGATCTTCTAGGGCAATGGGCCCCTGTCCTGTGCGAGGATAGCGCCGCAGGCAGTGCTGCCAGAGCTGCAAAATTTTGGTATTGAAGCCCTGATCGCGCCCAAGGTGGTAGTAGATGCGATCGGCTTTCTCCACATACTGAGTCAGCTTGTCCGACAGCTCGGTGATGGAATAGACCTCATCGGCCCCGTAGCGTTCCTTGGCCGCTTCCACGCCGACGCGATAGCCCGTCCAGGTTTCCCGCTCCGGATCCTTGGGTTGGACAAATAGCACGTAGCGATGCTGATCGTGGTGGGGCGCAAGAACGGCCACTGCCTCCGGTTCGTTGAAGCCGGTGAGATAGTAAAAGTCGCTATCTTGACGGAAGTTGTACTCCACATCGTTGTGCATGACGGCCATGGGCGCACTGCAGAAGATGGCGGTGCCCTGCCCGATTTTGTCCATCAGGCGATCGCGTCGTTGGCGGCATTCGGCTTGGGTCATGGGTGGTGCTGGGAAAACTGGCTGAAATTTATACGCAATAGCCTAGCGCAAGAACCCTGGTTCGGGCAGGTTGGGCGATAATCAAAAACTTAACTTCCCTCCGACATAGAGATTAATCTGGCTGAGGAATCCATGCTACCCGGAAGATCTCCTTCCACTCGTCCCCAATGCCAGGTTTCCGCGAAAAACTTGTAGCCCTAAAAAAAAGATAGTACCTGACCAGTAGTTTGTAGAGACTATCAAAGGCTTCATCGATCTCTTTATAGCTAGGTCCAGGAGGAGGAGGTTTGCTGTCGTAATGGGCAATTCGTTTATTGGCGTATTTCCTCAGCTTGGAAGTGATTGTCTTAAGTTCTTCTAGTTCTTGTTCAACAACTGCTGGACCAACATGAGGTGCTCCTATGCCAGCCAACTGATCGAATTGTTCATCTTGACGGCTTTCAGAAAACCCTAAACCCATTTTCTTGTATAAACCTTTGTACGTACTACGCGAGAGAATATGAGGATTGCTCTTGATAGCAGACAAAAAAGTTACGAAAGAAATACTTCTTGCGTCAGAATCAACAAGCCTGCGAATTCCTACAATCATAGTGGTTGTATACGTATTATCCATCCAAGTGTAAAAGTAGTTTGGAGTAAGTATTTGCTGATTAGCCTCGACCATACTTCTGACTTCGTAGTAAATATGTCGTGCCGTATTCAGATCATCTGCCTGTTGTAGAAGACTATCAAGCTGAGAATCAAGCTTCCCGTAAAGATCATGCATGAGAAGGACGTAGTAAGAAAACTTTGCCTATCTTAATGATGGACGATGAGAGTTCGACGGCAGAACGCTACAAAAAACGGAAGGGCGATCGCTCCCCAAGGACTAAAATCTACGGTTTGCCGGTCGGGATACGAGGGTTTATAATCAGAACACTCAAGCGAAGTGCGTTAACTCGCTATCATAGGCTATCAAGCAACCGCCTAGCGTTCGTGGCAAACGTCTAGTTTCAATGGGGCTCAGCGGTTGAATGCTTGAAACTCAGTCTCACCCTACCCTATCCGCAGCTATGCAATACCCATCTGAGCGTGATGAGAGTCATCCTGTA
>RECH01000173.1 GCA_007694125.1 Leptolyngbya sp. DLM2.Bin15 | reverse complement strand
TAATAGCCCTCTCTAGGGTAGATAGACAGCAAAGATCCGTATATCTTCCATTTTGCCATTTAAGTGCACATGTATTGCTAGCGTTGTATTTGATACTTGCACGTGGATCTGTCATGGAGCATCCTCGTCCTAAGAAGCTGTAGACTAACCTCAGTCTGCTTACCCCGAACTGAGGTTATTTTAAGTGGATCTGGCAGCATAGTCGCTACAAGACAACGGCAGCACAACGAGCAGGATTGACTGACTATCGCTGGAGTTGGAAGGATATCCTTTCCCTCCCAACAATAATCTGATGCACTACCCCATTGTCGAACTCACGTTGGGCATCAGGATGACCAAGCACTGCAGCAAAAAAGGCTAGCCAGACCATGCCTGACTAGCCCATAACTCATAGATGTTCGGGATGGTTACCAGAGGCGATCGCCCCTAGGCAAACTTGGGCCCCAGACCGATCATGCTGGCATAGACGGCACTTGCGCCCAGCTCATCCTCAATGCGCAGGAGGCGGTTGTACTTGGCAATCCGTTCACTGCGGCAGAGGGAGCCGGTTTTAATTTGCCCAGCTCGGGTGGCCACGGCCAGATCGGCAATGGTGGTGTCTTCCGTTTCGCCGGAACGATGGCTGATCACCGAGGTGTAGCCGTTCCGTCCAGCCAAAGCGATCGTATCCAGGGTTTCGGTGAGGGAGCCAATTTGATTGAGCTTAATCAAAATCGAGTTGCCCGCCTCTTCCTCAATGCCGCGCTGCAGCCGTTCGGGATTGGTGACAAACAGGTCATCGCCAACAAGCTGAACGCGATCGCCTAGTTCATCCGTCAACAGTTGCCAGTTGCTCCAATCATCTTCATGCAGGCCATCTTCAATGGACACGATGGGATATTGGTTGCATAGATCGGCAAGATAGCTGACCGTCTCGGCTGGGGAATGGCTGGAGCCATCATAGACATACTCGCCATCTTTATAGAATTCAGAGGCGGCTACATCCAAGGCCAAGGCCACTTCGGTGCCGGGCTTATATCCCGATTGCTCAATCGCCAGCATCAGCAGTTCCAACGCCGCTTGATTGGACTCTAGGTTGGGGGCAAACCCACCTTCATCGCCCACACCCGTCAGCAGCCCCTTGCCTTTCAAGACCTTGCTGAGGGCTTCAAACACCTCCGCCCCACAGCGCAGTGCTTCCCGAAACGAGTTCGCGCCCACGGGCACAATCATAAACTCTTGAATATCGACATTATTGTCGGCATGGGCCCCGCCATTGATCACGTTCATCAAGGGCACTGGCAGCACATTGGCGATGGGGCCACCTAGGTAGCGGTAGAGCGGAAGCTGTAGGGCCTGGGCTGCGGCTTTGGCATTGGCTAGGGATACGGCCAAAATGGCATTTGCCCCTAGGTTAGATTTATTGGGCGAACCATCTAGCGCGATCATGGTGCGATCGATCAAGGTTTGGTTGAGAGCATCCAGACCCCGCAACTCTGCCGAAATCTTTTCTTCGACATTGATCACGGCCTTAATCACCCCTTTCCCCGAATAGCGATTCGGGTCGGCATCGCGCAGTTCATGGGCTTCAAAGCTGCCGGTGGATGCGCCACTGGGCACCTGGGCTAGACCAACGGCCCCTCCTTTTAAATATACTTCGGCTTCAATAGTAGGGCGACCGCGAGAATCCAAAATTTCCCTAGCACGAATTCCTTTAATTTCTGTCTTACCAACTTCAAACATATGTCTTGTCGCCTCCGATCGCAAAGTTAGGATATCTCAGCGTTGCAGCATAAATACTAGCAGGTTCAGCAGAACTGATGAATTGGAACACACTACCTTTTAGCGAGATCACAGAATGAATTCATCTATCTAGGTTGGCTAGGATCCTGATACAACCCAGAGCAGGCAAGCAATTAGGTAGAAATCTCGTCTATTGTCAGCAATCTTAATGAAGGTGAGTTCCCCGGAGAGCAGAAGCCGCTTTACTACCATGATGGGGATCCAGGCCGTTCGTCCGCTTGGGGTAGGCAAGATTTGAGTCTGTGTTTCACAATGGGGGAAAGCCGGATCCTAGGAGAGAAAAGCAATGCGGTTATTGCATACTATGCTGCGAGTTGGCAATTTGGATGAATCCCTACAGTTCTACTGCAATGTATTGGGCATGACGCTCCTGCGCCGCAAAGACTATCCCGGCGGTGAGTTTACCCTGGCGTTTGTGGGCTATGGAGACGAGGCCGACCATACGGTGCTTGAGCTAACCTATAACTGGGGCAAGGAGCAGTATGACCTTGGGGATGCCTATGGGCACATTGCCATTGGCGTAGACGATATTTATGCGACCTGCAATGCCATTCGCGATCAGGGCGGTCAAATCGTGCGGGAGCCGGGGCCGATGAAGCATGGCTCGACGGTGATTGCCTTTGTCCAAGATCCTGATGGCTATAAGGTGGAGCTGATTCAACTGAGCAGCCGTGGGTCTAGCCAATCGGAGTCTTCAGAACCGCAACTGGCAGGACGCTAGGGGCGATCGCTTTTGGGGCGGTGGTGCAGGCGCTCCGTCCCAGCGGTCAAGGCTCGTCAAGGCTACATCGACCATAGGGCACATCTACCGCTGAGTTTTAGGTTGAGCTAATGCCAGGATAAGGAGACGTGACAAGCCGTGCTAAACCTCTATAAACCCCGCCGTCAGGTGATTGCTGAGGCGGTGTCGGTTCTGTCATCCTACGGTGTTAGTCAAGAGGTGCGCGATCGCTTAACGGTGATCTTCGATGAACAGAGCGATCGGGAGCTGTATCGCGCCAATCCTCGTTTGCTGGCGGCCCATCTCCAGCTTCAAGAGCGCACCATGCTTAAGATTTTAGTGATGGGTCTGCGGGAAGGGCTGGTCACCCTCAATTGGGAGGTGGAATGTCCGGCCTGTGGCGGCATTGACCCGGCCCATCATCATCTCCATGAGCTGCGATCGCTGCACACTTGCCCTGCTTGCAAAACCATCCATGAAACCAATGCGGATGAGCAAGTGCGGGTAACGTTTACCCTGGATGAACGCCTGCGCAAGCTCACGGCGGCAGCGGATGATCCGGCCTTTCGTAGCAAGATGGATCGGCGTTATGGCGTGGTGTCGGCCCATCACATGTTGACCTTGCCCACCTTTCGGCAACTTTTTCCGAGGGAAACCTTGCCCCCCAACGAAAGTTTGTTGATTCGTCGGGTGGCCATTTTGTTTACCGACCTAGCCGGTTCCACCCAGCTCTATAGCCGGCGGGGTGATACCAAGGCCTATGAGCTGGTGCATCGTCATTTTGATCTGCTGTTTCGGATTGTGGATGAGCAGGGCGGCGTGGTGATTAAAACCATTGGGGACGCGATTATGGCGGCTTTCACCGAACCTGATCAGGCTGTACGGGCAGCGATCGCCATCCACGACCAGCTCAAACACCTCAACCAAGATCTAGGCCTGCCCCCAGACGATTGGCTGCGGCTGAAAATTGGCCTTGATGTGGGGCCCTGCGTGAGCGTTACCCTCAACGATCGCCCTGACTATTTTGGTACCACGGTCAACACGGCGGCCCGCGTCCAGAGCGCCAGCTACCCCGACAGGATCACCATGACCGAGGCTCTCCTCCCAGCAGCAGCGATCGTGGATGATCTGAAAGGCTGGCAGCGGCAGCAGCGGGCTCTTGTGCTGAAGGGGATCGATCATCCTGTCACGGTCTATGATTTAGCGCCCCCATCAACATGATCGATGCCCCAAGCCTTGGGCGGCGTAGATACCCTGCGCCTAGCCTTCGACCGACTGTACTTCGTCTTCTCCTTCGTACTTGTGGGCATAGGTTTGCAGCAGGGAGCTGATTTGCCCCAGCACGTCGTCTTTTTTCTCTTCCTTGCGGATGACCTGACGTTCGGGGAAGAACTCTGGCTGATCGAGGTTGCGAGAAATGCCTTCGCTCACCTTTTGGGTGATGATGACTTGCAGCTCTGCCTTGGCGCGGGTGCGTTGATAGCTGGCTCCTTCTTCCGTCGTGGCGTAGAGGGGCGGCAGCCGGTTCAGCGCATAGGCTGCTATGTCGCCTAGGTCTAAGGTGCAGTCGCTGGTGGCTTCAATTTCTGCTACGCGAGCGATCGCCTCCGTGAGCACCAATTCTTCCATGACGTTAATGAACTGCTTGCGCGGCACCGCCACCACTTCCCCGGTGAGCAGTGCGCCCATCAGGCGATCGAGCGCCATGTATTCCTCGATGGACAGTTCTGCCGCTGTATCACAGATGCGTCCGACCTCGGCCTCCATGGCTGGGGTGAGGTAGCCATCTTGCAGGGCTTGATCAACAATTTTTTCAATGCTCATAATATCTCCAGATTCCACAACAGTGCTATCGAACAAACGGCGAGCGATCGCACTCTTAGAGTTGCATGGTCACAGTCCAAGTGTTTCCTTCACTTTGCCTTAGTTTGCCCCAGAAGTTAGGCATTCCACGGGCTGATTTTTGAAGTCATTGTGAAGCAAGTATAGGTGTCTTCTACTCAGCGCCACCTCGCCATGGTACGGGATCCACAGAACGACCATGGACATAGAGGCCCCAATGTAGGTGGGGCCCGGTCGAGATGCCGGTGTTGCCTACCGTGCCAATCACCTGCCCGGCTTCCACGCGATCGCCTTCCCGCACATCAATGCGGTTGAGGTGCAGGAAAATGCTGGCAACGCCCTGGCCGTGATCTAGCCCGACGGTGTTGCCGTGAATCTCAAACCCATTGGCTTCGTGGTCTACGAGGGCGACAATTCCCGCTGCCGGAGCCACCACTGGCGTGCCGGTGGGCGCGGCGTAGTCTACACCCCGATGGTAATAATCTTCAGCAAAGACACCGTTATAGTAGCGACGAACGCCGTAAATGGTTGTCACTGGGCCCGAGGTGGGGCGTAAAAATGAACCGCTCCAGAGTTGCTGATCACTGACCAACTCCTTAAATTCATCCACCCGATCAAATTCGTAGTCTGTGCCCAAATCACTGGCACCAGAAATCCATAGGCTTTGGGTGGGGAAACTGCGATCGCGTACCCAGACGGCGAGGTTGCGCACTACGGTTTCGCCGGTTACCTGCACCACCACCCGGCCGGGATCATCTAAGGGGGTGGTGGGCAGCAATGCCTGGAACTGGTTGTTGCCTAGGGGGAAGGTGGGAAAGGTGCGATCGCCCATGGTGACCACCGGCGGCGGCTCGTCGGCAGACTCCGCTTGCACCAGAATGGTCAGGGTGTCGCCCAGTTGGGGATTGGTGGGGCGAATTTCTACTTCTAGGGCTACAGCAGCTCCGGCGGTGAGGCTGGTGCCGACGGTGAGGCTGATGAGACTGGCCAGCAGCAGCCCGGTGCCTCGGGCGATTGTACCGATGGGGTCAGCAACAGGAGCAGAAGAGGTCATAAAAGATGGCATGGCAACGTAAGGTAGGGAACAATCCGTCGAACGGGGACGGAGATGGGATTCACAGCAGGATTGACTGGGATGATGAGGGCAGGCGATCGCTGCTCTGCAGGGCTAGGTGAAGCGTGGTCGCGATCGGTTGGAACATGGGTTTAAGCAACAGCGAGGCAGGGGGCAAGGCTATGCAGCTACTATTCATTCGCCATGGGCAGGCGACCGGAAACCAGGCGGGGCGGATGATGGGCCATGGTCAAGATGGATTGTCAGATCTGGGACTGCAGCAGGTACAGGCGTTGGGACGACGGTTGATGGCAGAGTCTTATCATCCTACGGCCATCTACAGTAGCCCCCTGGAACGGGCTAAACAAACGGCGATCGCCCTCGCTGGCATGGTTGATCCATCCCCCCAACCCATTCTCTATCGGGATGCCCTTTGTGAGTTTCAAAATGGTATTTTTCAAGGGTTAACGTGGGTAGAGGCGCAGCAGCGGTATCCTGACCTATGCCGCGACTTGGAGGCATCCCTGGCCTGGCAGCCGATTCCCGGTGCCGAAACGCTTCAGTCTGGCCGCGATCGCGCCGCCCAATTTATGCAAGAAATCTTACACCATCATAGCGAGGGCGATCGCCTCTGCATCGTCACCCATCATTGGATCTTGCAGCAGTTGATCTCGGTGGTGCTGGGCAGCGATCGCACTTGGGGGTTTGCGGCAGACTATACGGCGCGGTTTGAGTTTCATGTGGCCACTGAGTTTTGGTCTCGGCGGGATCAAAATCGTTGGAATAGCGACCTGTGGAAGATTGTGCGGTTTGGCGATCGCCAGCATTTGACCGATGTTGATCCCCGCTAGTAGAGCCAGGTGACCATCATGTCTCCTGGGGAAAACAGCAGCATCCAAATCGGTAGGGTGACCAGCAGGCCCACACTGCCCACGGCTAGACAAGTGACGGTTAACTGGCGATCGAGATCGTAGGCTTCGGCAATCACTAAGGTGGCAAAGGCCGGGGGCATGGCCAACTGCAGCACCACCGCAAAGTGGGGCAGTCCTGTGAGCCCGAGCGATCGCAGGGCAAGTCCAAAAATTAGGGGAATCATCAGCATTTTGATAAACAGGGTGACCACGGCCTGGTTGAGATTCAGCCGCAGATCTAGCTGGCTCAGCCGCATTCCCAGCAGCAGCAGCGCTAGCACCAGCATCAGCCAAGCGCCGCCCAGCAACCCCTGCTCCACCCAAGGATGAAACTGCACCGAACGGCAGAGCATGCCCAGGCAAAAGGCCCAGAGCGCTGGATTGCGCACAAAGGCCTGGGCCATCTGCCATCGTCCCTGCTGAGCCAAGCCAAACCGCGCGGCCAGCAGGACGCCAATGCAGTAGGCTCCTAGGGTGCTGCCTAGGGTGTCGTAGAAAATGGCCCAGCCAAAGTATTGCGGGCCAACTAGGGCTAGGGCGACGGGATAGCCGAGATACCCCGTATTGCCCACCATGGCGGCGAGCAGAAAACTGCCCTTGGCGGGATCATTCTGGGGCACAAAGCTGCGATCGCTTCCCCGCCGCGTTTGCACCACAATCCACAGCCAGGCCAGCCCCGCACCACAGGCCAGGGCCACCCAGGCCACCACCGGCGCAATCCACACCGATCCCGATAGATCGGCTTGGCGCAGAAAGCCAAAAACGCTCAAGGGCACCCCAAACCAAAACAGGCCCTTACCGAGTGCATGGGGAATGGCCTTGGGGAGCGATCGCCCTAGCACCATACCAAAGCCAACCCATGCCACTAAAGGAATGTAGAGCTTCGCTAAATTTGTAACCAAGTCAGACATAGGATTCACGGGCGTGGGGATAAGGGTGAGTCTTGGGACGGCCCATGACTTGTACCACTATTGCTAGGTATTACCAGATAGTATTGAGAAGCGCGCTTCCCCATCACCGAGGCTAGAATGAATCATCCCGGCAGGCGGTGGTGTCGGGCACATTGCAAAATTGTAGATGCCCGCCTATTCTTGTCTGGGGTCAGGGCGGTAAGCAGCGTTTGTAGATCATGCAAGAATGAGGTCGGTGGACAAGGTGAGTCCTTCAGAACAACCATCGAAACAGCCCAAGCTTGTCATTCACGATGACATTCCTGTTGCTCAACGGGACGAAAACCCTCGGGCCAACTCTAGCAGGCGGTTCTCGTCCCCTGGTGGGTTGTTTAATAAAGAATTTTGGATCCTGGGTGGAGTGGCCATGGCGATCGCCATCCTAGCTGGGGGATTTGTCGCTTGGGGCACTGCGCCGGTTGAGCCACCGGTAGCGTCTGACGTGCCCGCCATAGTGACCCCGGAAATTTCCTTAGAGATAGCGGAGCCAACTGAGCCGCTGCCGGTGCCGGAGGATGGCGTCCCCGATGATACGCTGCTCGGGCATATTCCCTACGAGGAAGCTCCGGCGGATAGCCTCGCGCCCATTGTGGCGGATGGCAGTATCTTGCTGCGGCGGGCGGCGGCGGAGCGGTTTATAACCATGGCAGAGGCTGCGGCCGCTGAGGGCATCCTGCTGGAGCCGGTGTCGGGCTTTCGCTCTATTGATGATCAAGAGTATCTGTTCTTCGAGGTGAAGGCAGAACGGGGGCAGATTGCCACCACCCGCGCTGAGGTCAGTGCTCCGCCGGGCTATAGCGAACATCACACCGGCTATGCCATCGATATTTTGGATGGATCGCGATCGGACATTGGCCTGGTAGAAGCCTTTGAAACCACCGACGCTTTTCGCTGGCTGCAGGAAAATGCCGCCTTCTACAGCTTTGAGCTTTCCTTCCCTCGCGATAATCCCCAGGGCATTAGCTACGAACCTTGGCACTGGCGCTTTGTGGGCGATCGCCATAGCCTAGAAACCTTCTACCGCGCTACTAATCTTACGACCTCAGAAGCCAGCCCAGAAGCCAACTCACCACCCCCTGCCACCCCCTAATCGCTGGTCTAGGTACTCCGAGGCGTAAGTAACCCGCCTAGTTGCTGAGGCGGGAAACCTTGTGTGTCCTGGAATTCCTTTTCGTTTTTCTGTCTTCGTTCTTCTATCTTGCGGTACTAGGCACCCGCGTTCCCAGGATGAAAAATCTGTGTCAGGATGCAAAGGTGACCGCTTGGACAAGGCTTAGGAGGACAACGCGTGAGTAACACCACATTAAACATCGTCGCGATCGCCATCTTTTCCATCGTCATGGCCAGTCTGCTGGGGCCCTTGATCCAGCTTTCTCCGGCAGTGCCAGCGATCGCTGCTGCGGCGATGCTGTGCCTGTTCACCGCCGATATTTTTGCCTGGGGTGGGCGCATGGGTAACCTGATTGTGGATGGCTTTGCCCAGTTCTCCGCCGACCATCGCGATCGCATTGTGCATCACGAAGCGGGACATTTTCTGGTCGCCCATGTCCTGGGTATCTCGGTCACCGGCTACACCTTGAGTGCCTGGGATTCCTTCCGCCAAGGGCAGCCCGGTCGCGGTGGTGTGCGTTTTGACGACCAACCCCTGCAAGCAGCGCTGCAAACCAATCAACTACCGGTGCAGTTCCTCGATCGCTACTGTACCGTTTGGATGGCGGGGGCGGCGGCAGAGCGGTTGATCTACGGCGACGTTCAAGGTGGAGCTGATGATCAAGACAATTTTCGTATCCTCTGGGCCCAACTGCGCCGCCCCACCAGCGAAGGCAATATCAAACTTCGCTGGTCTGCCCTACGGGCCCGCACGCTGCTAGAAACCCACCGTACCGCCTACGATGCCCTTGTTGCTGCTATGAGCCAGGGCGCTAGCGTAGAGGACTGCCGCCAGATCCTTGATGCAGCCATTGATGAAACCGAGGCGATCGCTGCCTAGTAC
>RECH01000384.1 GCA_007694125.1 Leptolyngbya sp. DLM2.Bin15 | reverse complement strand
CCTAGACCTGACGCCAAAGCTGACGTAGGGTGCCGGGTAGATAATTATCGACTTCTCGCACTCGTTCAGGAGATAAGCATTCTTTCAGGGTTGTGAAGACCGCCGCGATCGCATCCTCGGGGGCAATG
Organism: Leptolyngbya sp. DLM2.Bin15; assembly: GCA_007694125.1. Taxonomy (GTDB): domain Bacteria; phylum Cyanobacteriota; class Cyanobacteriia; order RECH01; family RECH01; genus RECH01. The sequence continues at coordinate 9,171 of RECH01000384.1, read as the reverse complement.
CCCTGGGACAGACCAGCTTCTTGGCTAATGCGGAAGACAAAGCTATCGGGAGAAATGTCTAGGGGCGCGCGCACGCGGCTCAGCCAGCGCACCAGCAGGTTGGTATCTTGCCAGAGGTCAGCGATCGCCACTCCAGAGTCACCCACGGTTGCGGGCGTGATGGTCTGCAGTTCTTCGGTGACGCGATCGACCACCTCGTTGGGCATCATATCGCGCAGGGTACGGAAGACCACCTCGGAGATATCTCGGGCATCATAGAGATCTTCTAGGCGGGCGCGCCGCTGCACTTTCTCTAAAAACTCCATTCCCTGTACACTCGGGGGCAACCCGGACGGTGTGGTGTTGGGTGCAATGTTCGTGTTCATGGGGGTTCCTCGATTACAACATAGGTGGTCGCAGCGCAATGCACGCGTCTGTTAACCACTCTGCCCAGAGAAACCGGACAGACTGTTGCGAACTCAATGTCAAGGACAAGCAGCCTTAACTTCAATAAAGTTCACAATTGTTTACATCTTGACACAAGATCTAGGAATTCTCCAGATCCCATGGATAGAGATTGCCGGATACTTGAGTCTTCAACATCAGCCTACCTGCCTAGTCCCCACGATGGAATTGGAATCGGAATCATCCAGATGTCTCAGATCGTTGTCAATGCCTCCTTTGTATCCAAGCGTCCCACGGGGCTTAGCATCTACACCCGCAACGTCGTGCCCTACTTGAGCGACCTGCAGCCCATCGTGCTAACCCCGGAAGCGATCGCTCCCCATGACGCCCATCCCCAAGTACCGCCCACCATGACCCCCGACCAAGGCTCCCGAGGTCATGCCCGCCGCTTGGTCTGGACTCAAACCCGCCTTTTGGAGATCTATCGCCAAAGCAAAGCACCCCTTTTGTTCACGCCGGTACCGGAAGCGCCTTTATTCGCCCAATGTCGCTATGTGGCAACAGTCCACGACCTGATTCCCCTCCGATTTCCCAAACGCTGGTCGCCGCTCACGCCCTACTTCCGCCACTACGTACCCGCCGTGCTGCGCCAGGCCCAGCATATTGTGTGCAACTCCCACACCACCGCTCGGGATGTATGCGATCGCTTTTCGATCCCCGCCCAGCGCCTCACCCCCATTCCCCTGGCCTGCGATACCGATCATTTCCGCTTCCTCGACCTACCAACCCAGCCCTATTTCCTCTATATCGGCCGTTATGATCCCTACAAGAATCTCGGGCGAGTAGTGGCGGCTTTGGGCGCAATGCCGCGATCGCTTGCCTGTGAGCTATGGATTGCCGGTAGCCCGGATGACCGCTACCAGCCGGCCCTGCAGCAACAGGCCGAGGAGCTTGGGGTGGGCGATCGCCTGCGCTGGCTCGACTATGTGCCCTACGATCACCTGCCGGTGTTGCTCAACCAAGCGATCGCCCTGGTTTTTCCTAGCCTCTGGGAGGGGTTTGGCTTACCCGTCCTAGAAGCCATGGCCTGCGGAACGCCGGTAATTACCTCCAACCTGTCGTCCCTGCCCGAAGTGGCGGGTGATGCGGCGCTGTTGGTGGATCCCTACGATACCGGAGCGATCGCCCAGTCCATGCAGGCCATGGTGAGTGATGACCAAATGCGATCGCAGTTGCGCCAGGCCGGCTTAGCCCGGGCCCAACTCTTTAGCTGGGAAAGAACCGGTGCCGCCACTCAAGCCATTCTGCGCGACTGTTTAGAGCATTTAGCCTAGCGTTGGCGGGCCGTATAACTACTATCCCAATCCTGATCTTCATCGAGAAATGCCCATAGTTTCCCGGAGGCGATGGATCTGACAGTGAAGCTAGGTTAAGAACGTAACTGGCACACTAGCGCTGGCACAGTATTCGTAGTCTGGAACACAGTTTCAGAGACTACGGATCGATAAAGTCAGTCTCTAATTGCTAGATCCAGGGAGCGATCGCCGAGAAGTTGATAGAAAGCTGTTGTTTCAGTCAGCGAGTTTTGTATCAACGTTAGAATCGAAGCGAAATCCAATTCCTAGACGCAAGAGAGGAACGATATGACGAGCGCAGTTCAAGCGTCCTTCAGTCGTGAACAGGTCACGGTTTGGTTACGAGGATTACTCAGCGTAGCTTGGGCCGATGGCGATTTTGACGAACACGAAAAGGATATGATTGCCAGCCTCACCCAAGATGAGCTAGCCCCTGATGCTAGCCTCACCACCCTCGAACCCATCTCTGCGGCGGATCTAGCAAAAACTCTCGGTACCGACAAGAACCTTGCTGAAAATTTCCTGAGGACCGCCGTGATGGTGGCGATCGCTGACGGGGTCTACTCGCCCCCCGAAGATGACCTCCTTCACGAATTTTGTCACGAGTTGGGTTTATCAGACGATATGTTGAAATCGCTACGCTTTACCCTAGAAGCCCCAGCCCCTACCTTCAATTCCGTTGAGGCTGGAGCCGCTACGTCTCTAACTCCCCCCCCAAGCAAGCCAGGTCTAAAACCCCTGCGCCCTGTCCAAGATTGGCTCGACCAGCTCGATATTCATGACCCTAGCGTGGCGCGATTTCTCTGCAAAATGATTCCGCCCCAATGTCCCTTTGAGCGGGATGTCAAAGTCTTTGGCCGCAAGATTGTCCACATTCCACCTCTCTGCAAGCTGAATCCACTCTACGAGCAGTTGGTGGGACTACGGTTCCGGGCTCTATCCTTTTTAGCCGACGACTGCGGTGAAGATATTTCGCCTTTTATCTAGACATCGTGCAAGCAGATCTCTAGCACCACTCCATCTGCATCTACTCAGAGTCATTCGTCCCCTGCAGTAAGCACCTTTATGGCACTCCCCAATCTGCCAACTCGGTTGTTCTCCTGGGCTATGTTCACCTGCGGTATTCTGGGAGGGCTGGCGGTTACATCCAGGGCGATCGCTGCCAATCCGCCCCCAGCACTGGCATCCCAGTCTCTTGGTAAACAATCCACGCCCAGTTACAGATCAGACGCTGCTGTTCAATACCTAGATAGTCTGAGCAGTTGTTCACCCAACAGTCAGCTCATGCCCCTGCCGCTCTTGGAGGGCTTCATCACCAACACCACAATCCAAGGCTGGCAGTCCAATCGCTGTGTTGTGGAAACCCAGGTGTGGTTTTACGAAGCCCCTGAGCAGCAAGCCGTCATGTCTACCTGTCGCTATCGCCCGGAAACGTTGGCGTTCATGACCGATGCGATCGCCTATGAGCAAGCCCGCACCGGTCACTACAGCTTCGACTCCAGCAATCAGCGAGACATGGCTATATCCAACGCTATGACCGAAGACTGTGCGTTCAACATGAACTGGCTGGACGAACTTCTGCTCTTGGACGAGCCGCTCAAAACTCGTTGACTACCTTGTAGTGGCTGGCGCACCCTTGTTCCCTGAGCAAAAGCGACAGCGTCATGCAGCCAAGCCTCATTCAACGGTGCGTTACGGCTTCGCCTAACAGCATCCTACTGGTACAACACAACTGTAGTGGCTGGCGCACCCTTGTTCCCTTCGACTTCGCTCAGGGAACAAGGGTTGGGGTTTGGCTTTCTCCCTTCGGGAGACGTTTCACGAACGGCTTCGCTCAGCCAGCCTCATCTCTAGGCAGAGGTATACCCCTTAGGGCTAGGCCTGCACGCCTTGAGTCACTGCCGTAGCCTTGAGGATTTCCTCTACCTGCGCTGGCGATAGGTTGGGATTAGCGCTCAGCATCAGTGCGGCGACTCCAGCCACAAATGGTGATGCCATCGATGTACCGCTGTAGCTTGCATAGCTATTGCGGAGCACCGTTGAGCGAATGTTGACCCCTGGAGCCACCACGAAGTCTAGCGGTAGGTTCCCGGCTGGATTTGAGAAGTTGGCAACCCGTCGAGATGAGTTCACCGCACCCACCGCAATACCCAGATCATCCAAGGCATAATAGGCGGGCTGAATCGGCCGGCGTGCCCCATCTTGCCGTTCATTTCCCGATGCCATCACCACCACCACACCCGCATCGCGGGCATAGGAGAGGGCTGCGCGAGTGCGGGTCATGTCTGGATCACCGGGGTAGTTGCCTAGGCTCAGGTTCACAACATGGGCACCGTTATCGACCGCGTAGCGGATACCATCAGCCACGTTGCGGTCAAACCGGCGATAGGAGCCATCATCCCGTCCATCAATCACCCGTACGGGCATAATCTTGGCATTGTAGGCTACGCCGGTGACGCCAACACCATTATTGAGCCCAGCAATGATCCCGGCCACGTGGGTACCATGCCCATCTTGATCCATGGGATTATTGCTGTCGTTATCGACAAACTTCCAGCCTCGCACATCATCCACAAAGCCGTTGCCATCATCATCAATGCCATTTCCGGCAATTTCGCCAGGATTTTGCCAGATATTGCCCCGCAGATCAGCATGGTTGTAGTCCACGCCGGTATCCAACACTGCAACGACGACATTTTGACCGGTATAGCCTTGATTCCAAACAGCAGGAGCGTTAATCATATCTAACCCCCAAGCGTTGCCACCCAAAGGTGAAGCCGTTGCAAAGGGAGCTCGCCCCGCCGCTGCCGCTACAGCCGCCGCCGCATCCACCAGCCCATAGCCATAGGAGAAGTTAAAGTTGCTGATGCTACCAGGATCAGAGGGATTGGAGGGGGCAGACGACAGAGCGCGGATAGCCAGGTTGTAGGCTCCGGTTGCAAAGGGAGCATAGCTGGTCACCCGAATGCGATATTCGATACCAGCTTCAGCCACTAGATTAATGCGGGAGTTGGTATTGGTTCGACTAATGTCGTCATTCTGCTGCAGCACCTTGCCGTTACTAGCATTGATCACCTGCAGAAATGGATCAAAACGGTTGGAGGTGAGGTTAATACGAAGGCGATCGCCCTCATTGAAGCCCGCTAGCACATAGTCATCGGCGTAGCGATTACGGCGTTTAGGATTGAGGGCATCGGTGGGTCTGAGAGCCTCCTTGAGAGCCTCACCCGGTTGGATGGTTGAACGGCTAGGCTGGGAGGAGCGACTATACGACGACAAAATGCGAGACCAAAAGGCCGGGACAGTTCCTCCGGCAGATTGATCACCACCGGCGCGCCCCAGCATACGCTGGATGGGATTTTGGAAGGCTTTTGCATCCACCGATGTTAAATCCGACGATTGGAGTGAGGCGGTGTTTGCTCGGTAGGAGAAAGAGGAGAAAGAGGAATACTGAACACTAGACGAGGATGGTGACATGGCGAACTTCAGGATAGGACGGCGGAGGAAGTCAACTCGACAGCAGCGCATCAGGGGCGTTGAAGCAAAGCCGTCGGGCGTCGTCGCAGAATGTAATTAATGACACATTCAAGGAAATGACAGAGGATTCCAGAAAGCCGGGGCAGTTTTTTGTAGTGTTGGGAACATGACAGCGTTTCCTCTATGCCACAGGAATCGTTGTTGCAACCCTAGCTTGGTCATGGTTGACCAGTATCCCTTCCCATAAGGTAACGATTATGCCTGCGCCTATGCCTCCGGAGAATTGCCGACAACTCTTGTCAGAAGCGCTCCAGCTTTCCCGCACGCTGTTGCAATCTGCTACCGATTCTGATGCCGCGACCCAGCGTCGCCAAGAACGGTTGCGATCGCTGCAAACCCAGCTTCAGCACTACGCCCATCCCATCCAGAGCGATCGCCTGCCCATGGATGCCATTCCCCTGGCCGTGCGGCAGGCCTTTGTGCGATCGCTGGTGCTGGTGTCTCGCTATCACCAACTGGGAGGACAGCATTGGCGCGGCACGCTAGACTCGTTCACCCTGCAGCATTATCAACCCACGCCCATACCGGCGGATTGGCAAGGCGAGGCAGCGATCGCCCATTGGGTGAACCACTTTCAGCTTCCCGCCGCCATGACCGCAGAGTTGCAGGAGACTGTGGCCACGGTGGATCACCAGGTCGCCGAGCAACAGCGCATCATGGCGGCCGTGCTCGACAGCGTCGGATTAACAGCCACCCCGTCGCGATCGTCTGGGGCAGGAATCCTGAAGCTTTTCCAGCATCTTTTCGGTGCCGTGCCCCTACCGGTAGGTGCCCTCCATTGTTTATACACACCGTCCCAGATTTATTTCTGCGTGGATTATGGTGACCAGCGGCTGAGCGATGAAACGCTTTGGGCCTCCCTGCCGAGCAGCCAACAAGCAGCGATCGCCCAATTTCTAGCCAAGATTAGCCCCTTTAGCTTCGAACGGTTCAACCGCTTCCCCATTTTTGGAGCCTGCAACCCTGAGGATCTGGATCACCCTTGGTGCGATCGCCTAGCCACCACCCTCAACATCCCCACCAGTCGCCTGATCCAATGCCTGCTGCGCTCCATTAGCATCATCCCCACCCAGAAGGCTGAAGCGTTTCTGGTGCATGATATTTGGGGACATTATTGGCAATCGTTGCTCACCCAGTTTGAAAGCGACTACAGCATCTTGGCAGACTGTGACGAACCGCTGCGAGCCGGGGAAACCGCCTACACCCCCGAAGGGCCGATCGCCTGCCGGGAGCTTTTTCGCCTGGACAACCATGAGGTGATCCTCGATGAAACTCGGGCCCGCCTATTTTTCCACGGAGAGGTGCAGCAGCGGCTGGGTCTGGTGTTCACCCATCTGCTGGGGGAAATGGTTGCCGATGTAGCGGAATTTAAGTTTATTTGGGATCATCCCCACTTCAGCGATCGCTTACCCAGTTCCTCGGTGTTCAAAAGCCTGCCCACCAAGCTGGACTTAGGATTAGCCGACATCGACTTTTTGTTCTTGCGGGTTTTGCAGCCCCTGCTGTCTATCCATCTATCGGCGCTGAAGGCATCGCCCTTGGAAACGGAGCTGTGGGCAGATTGGTCGGCTGAGTACACCCCCGGTCTAGAACAGCAGACGAGCCTCAAGGTGGCGATCGCCCGTCTCTACCACATTTTTCTAGATGAGTATAACCGCCACTATTTGCCCACCCTCACCGGCGAAACGGGCATGTTCACCCAGGTGGTCAGCAATCTGCTGTATCTGCAAAATGCCCTCAACCATCTCTACACCCATGACCTAGCCCGCACCAGCGACCTACCGTTTCAAGACGTGCTGATGATTTTTGTCGCCTTGTACTGTTCTAGTGATTGCTACGCTGAATTCTGGGATGTGGATGATGCGATCGCCTCCTACTTCCTGCCCTGCTGGTATAACTTGGATCCAGATGGATCGGTGGCACATGGAACTGACCCGTCGATCCACAAGTCAAGGTAGACTTGGCGGTGGCATGTCAGGATGGAAATCTAACCTGGGCATCCTAACCTTAGGCTGCTAGGGCTTGGGGATCTGGGAGATCTGGGGAATCTAGTAGATAGATGCGCCAGATGCGCCGGGTCTAGATGCACCGGACTCCTATGCCTGACAAACCGGTAACAAAACGTTGCCCCTGCGGATGGTTGGGAACCCCGATCCCTCGGTACGTCAGCCCCCGACATCCACCCACTGTTCACTGATTCACCCCTCATCAACTGTGCTAAAACCTTACGATTCTCAGCCCAACCTATCCATGGTGCGCGCCGAAGCGATCGCCGCTCCCCAGGTGATCTCGCACCGTAACTTAGATCTTTGTCTATTAGCCGTCTGTTCCTGCGCCTTGACACTGCTCTGCCACCAAGCCGCCAATTTATCCCACAGCAGCAGCGCAGCCACCCAGCCGAGCCCCTCCATGACGCAGGTGGAAATGAGCCTGAAGGCGGGTTGGTTTGCCCAGCAAAAATCCGAGGAAGACGGTCAGCAAGAGGAGGCTTAATGGTTACCGTGGCTAGGACAGGGTGGCGCGGAAATGGATCGATCCAGCCAGCCGCTGGCCTGCTGCAGGTGGGCAAGGGCTTCCTCAGGGCGATCGCTCAGCAGGTAAACCATAGCGCTAGCCAGTTCTGCCTTAGCACGGGAAGGACGATGTCCCTTGAGGCGATGCCAGTCATGGGGTGCGATCGCCAACCGTTCGGCTAGGGCTTGGGCCAGTTCGAGGGTAGACCAGTCTGCCAGAGCTTCACTTTTGGCTGTTTTCAGCGTTTCAGCAAGTAGGGGTTGGGATGGATGTACCATGGTGCGATCGTCAGACCCAACTGGATCCGGATATAGGTCAGTAATCTCCCTTATTAGTGTGACATTCTCTCCAAGCAATCGCTAGGCCCTAGGGTTGGAGGACGGTGAAGGATTTTGATAGGATTGCGGCTATGCGTTTGCAGTTTCTTCGTCTAGGGGTATAGGGTTTTTAGATGCCATCTTCTCCAGAGCCCTCGTCGGCACCATCCTTTGATGAATCCCTCGCTGAGGTTGAGACTGCCCTGCACAAGCTCAAAGAGCGCTATGCCCAGGTGCAGCGCGATCGCCAGCGCCGAGACGAGCTGCGCAACCGGATTGACGATATCCGCCGCATTCCCAAGGGCGATCGCACCCCAGACCTCAAGGACGAACTCAGCCATATCGCCCAGCAGCTTGACGACCTCAAGCTGGCGCTAGAAAGTGATTTATTTACCTGGAGCAGTTTGAGCGAACCCTTTTGGCAAGCCGTGCGGTTTGGCGGCATTGGGATTGTCATCGGCTGGCTGCTGAAGGCGATCGCTGGCTAGCTCCATCCACCCCTCAGGAGCACCGATGGCCACCAACTCTCACCGCACTGCATCTCACCGCGTTGACGTCACCACTTGGTATTTAGAACTGCTCAGCCCCGATGACGTTCGCCCCGCCTGGAGCGATCGCCCTGAGCTCACCGTCATCCAAGCCGAACTGCCCTGCCCTGAACTCAGCCGTTTTCTCTACACCAGCGTTGGCGGAGATTGGCATTGGCGCGATCGCCTCCCCTGGAGCTATGCCCGCTGGCAAGCCTATCTCCAGCAGCCCACCGTGCAAACCTGGGTGGCCTACCTGCGCGGCACGCCTGCCGGTTATGTAGAACTACACCACCAGCCGCAGCAGAACAACAGCGTGGAACTGGCCTACTTTGGCTTACTCAAACCCTTCCTTGGGCAAGGCATTGGCAAACATTTGCTGAGCACGGGCATTCAAAAAGCTTGGGACATGGGAGGTGATCGCGTCTGGGTACATACCTGTTCCCTAGACGGCCCCTATGCGCTGAAAAACTACGAAGCTCGGGGTTTCAAGCAGTATCAGCAAACCCACTGCACCGAAACCCTACCCCTAGAACC
>RECH01000171.1 GCA_007694125.1 Leptolyngbya sp. DLM2.Bin15 | reverse complement strand
GCCTCCTGTTCTGACCCCTGTTCTGACCCCTGTGCGGCGTTGATACACCCCTGTATATTGCCTATCCTTTTTTCCTATGTTTGAACTCATCCCTTACCAAAAATTCCGCGACACCCCTAGTGTTCGTTTTTTTGATATCACCATCAACAACTCTAACGCCCGCGATCTCGTCTTTCACGATGGCCCGGCGGTCAGCCCCAATAACACGGATCGGGGCAACTGGCAGTTTTATCTCCATCCCCATCAAGAAGATAATCTCCTGGCTGTCTCTGGAGGCCGCACCTTTTACCTGGTGAACTTTAACTGGGAACAGCCCTTCCACATGGTGCGCCTAGAGGCTAATGGGGCAATTTTGCGCATTCCTCCCGGCACCTTTCATCGCTCGGTGTCTGACCGGGGAGGTTCTCTCGTTCTGAACCAAGCTGTACGCACAGCCCAGGCTACCATCGCACGAGAGTTTCGAGTTTACAGCAGTGCCGATATTCCCAAACTCAAGCAGATAACCTCCTACGGAGCCCCTGCCCCCATTCTCCACGGCTTCTCTGATCTTGAGGATCGACGAGCTGCCTAGACAAGTTGCCTAAGCGATCGCCCCTCTCTATTCATAAAACGCTCCCTCACAACTCAGAAATGTGGGGGAGCGTATTTTTTTAATGAGTTTTAATGAGTAAAAATACTCACTTATGATGCATTTTGCTGGCCCATCTATCGATGTTTAAGACATAAGAATTCAAAAGTTTTGTGAATCCAATTTTTCTTAACAATTGCTGCGATCGCCCTTGATAGAACCACTTCAGACTATATAGACCCTTGGGTTGATCAATGATCAGCATAAATTACGCTGATTGATGGAAGACCTGAGGGATTAAGTGTCGTATATTACTAAACATGAATTCCATTGTGTAGATTAGTAAACAACCTGATTCCAAATGTGGTTTATTGCATCCATTGCTGCACTTAGTGCGGCGTACATGTACAACAAGGCAGAAAAATCATCAGCTGAGATTGCGATCGCCTGTGTAGCGGTTGCGCTCGTTGGGATTGCCTTGGCTCTCGTTGCGGCACCTTGGCCCGTCCACCTTCTCATGCTGGCAGCCGCACTGTTGTCCAATCGTTCCGTAGGTAGTTTGTTTGGCAATCGATAGCGGAGAAAGCCCGACGCTACCGGCAATCTCCCGCATCGTGAGCTAGACCATTCAACCTACTTTCTCATTATCTAATCCGCTGTCAATGCCGAGATGCCACCATGGGTCTCGGCATTTGGCTTGTATCCATGAGTTGCGACTCAATCATGCTAGATCGCATCACCTCAGGGCAAAGCGCGACTCTGTTACACTCAAAGGGCAGGGAATCGCCCTAGGGGCGATCGCCCATTGCTAGATTTAGCCTTGTCTACTATGATTCAGTCGCTGTTGAAACAGCACTTGTTTCACGTCTAGCCATTTATTGTTCTGGCACATGGATCGTCACCCATCAGACCATCATTCTGGATGATGAAATCCAGGCCCTATTGCTCAGTTGCTATGCATGCTCCTCGCTTTGTGCGCTTTTTCAAACACATCAACCTCATTACCCTGCGCCGGGTGATCAAAGAGGTCATGGCACAGCGACTGCCCAGCTTGTCGGCAGAGATGGCCTACAACGCGCTACTGGCTCTCTTTCCTGCCGTACTGACCGTCTTAACTGCTGTCAGTCTCTTCAAGCCCCTCACCAACTCCTTCGAACGCCTCATGGGTCGGCTGAGTGAGGTTGCTCCGGTTGATGCCCTCAATCTGATTGAAAATTTTGCCAGTGACATCACCACCGGCGGCAGCAGCGGTCTATTTTCCGTCAGTTTTTTAATTGCCCTCTGGGTTTCCTCCAGCGCCCTGAGCGCCGCCATGCGAGCTTTGGATCAAATTCACCAGATCCCCCAAGCCTTAATGCGGCCGTTTTGGAAGGCCAAGCTAATTTCCCTCGGGCTGACCGTGGGAACAATCCTGCTGCTGATGCTAGCCTCCACTTTAGTGTTTATCAGCGACTGGGCCATTAGCAACCTAGCCATTCAAAGCTCAAGCTTAGCGCCGTGGTTGCTGCAGGGATGGCGCTGGTTAACCTGGCCCTTTGCCCTCGGCATCATGTCTTTGGCCTTTGCGTTTATTTATCGCTTTGGGCCAAGTCGCTGGAGTCCTAATAAACCGTTATTTCCCGGGGCCGTCTTAGCCGCCATTTCCTGGGCCTTGATCTCCAACGGGTTTCGGCTTTATGTGCTGCATTTCGGCAACTACAACAAGGTCTACGGCACGGTGGGAGCTGTGATTGTGCTGCAACTGTGGCTCTATATGAGTTCCTTGGTCATGCTGATTGGCGATCAAGTGAACGTCACTGTGGGTGAAGCTATGCAAAGAAGCGATCGCCAACGCCTCGCCGCCGATCCGTCTGAACCAAGGTCACGCCGTTCGAAATCCTCCACGGGGCCAGGGGTAGAACATCCCTCCCGCTTCTAATCAATGGCATTCATGTCAAACTCGATCGCAAGAGGTGTAGCCCTTGTTGCAAAATACAAAGGAGTAGGACGAAGCCACCGTTGAAACTGTGGCTGTTGTCCTGATGACTATTGCGGACATTACCCTCGGCCCATGCGACTTTTTTCTCGATCGCCCATGTTATGGATTTGTCAAATGACTGCATCGCTCAAGGACTCTTGGCGGCGATCGCCCCTCGCTGCCATCCTGATATCAACCGTGCTGGCGATCGCCCTGGTGGTGATGGGCGCAACCCCAGCCCTAGCCGGATTAACCGACGATCGCTTTGACGGCGGCATTTTTCCCCTCTATGCAGGCAACGGCTCTCTAGTTCCCCCTCGGGTTACCCTAGAAGCGTCGCTCAAGGGCGATCGCCCCACCCTGCTCGTGCTCTACATCGACGACAGCAGCGACTGCAAAGCCTACGTTTCCGTCGTGTCCCAGTTTGATGCCTTCTACGGACGCGCCACCGACATCATCCCCATTGATATTGACTCCCTGCCGATTCAGGATCAGTATGAGCCCACGGAACCAGGCTACTACTATGAAGGCCTAGTCCCCCAAACCGTGGTCTTTGACCAAGCTGGCCAGGTCGTGCTCAACAAAACTGGTTCCGTAGACTTTGAAGAACTCGACGATCGCTTCCGAGAAATTTTTGACCTGCTGCCGCGATCGGAATCCAGTGAACTCAAGCGGCGATCGGTCAACGAGGTGAATACCGAACTCGTTCCCAATTCTGAATCGTGACCTCTGCGGCCAGGCCCCGAAAAAACTCCGTACACTGAAAACAGCACGGAACACCCAACCGGAAACCTGTCTCCAGGTATGGAGAGATCACGGTTGCGTGAGATCGTCTACGTCCCCTCAAGCTAGGGGATGTGTGATGATCCCCCCTGATCCAAAACCTTTCAGCGCATTACCTAGGGTTGGTATAACCCCAGGGATGCAGCATGGGGGTGTTCCGTCATCCCTCTGAGGGACTGCTCAATTGCCATAGGATAGACGAGATGACAACCACTCAAATCAACGCTCAAGATCTATTTCGCTCCGCCTACAACAATCGCTACACCTGGGATACCAACTTCCCCGGCTTCACTGCTGACCTCACCGTGACCCAAGGTGGCGAAGTTCACACCGCCAAGGTGACCGTCAAGGCTGACTACAGCGTCGAGGTGACCGACATTGAAGACGAAACCGTTAAGGAATCGATCTACACCCAACTGCGCGACGTGGTTACCCACCGCAAGCGCAATTCCTTTGAGCAGGCCCATGGCAAACACACCTTCAGCGCTGGCACCACCGACGATACCGGTGCTGTAGAAATCCTTGTCGGCGGCGATGCCATGGGGTCGAACTACAAACTACGCAACAACGAAGTCTGTCAAGTCAGCCGCGTTATGGGGCGCATGGCCTTCACCATCGACCACCTGGACAGCTTAGATACCGGCAACGGCTACCTATCGACCCGCTACAATGCCGTCTTCCGCAATCCACAAACCCAAGATATTCTGCGAGACATGCAGTTTGAAGATCGCTATGAAGCGGTGGGCGACTATTACCTGATGAGCCAGCAAACCATCCACGCCACTGCCGATGGTCAACAAACCACCACCGTTTTCCAGTTTTCTAACCTGGCACTCTTAGGTTAGACCTCGGCCTCTCTCAAAGGGCGATCGCCCCCTACTTATGAATTCAATCAGAATTCTCTAGGTCAAGCCTCGAAGGATAATAGACCCTAGATGTTAGACTTTGGGTAGATGTTGAGGGCGATCGCCCGTCCAACCTTGACTCTAGCGCTACACCACCTAGATCAGACATCGTCGCCCACCCTGCACCCTATATCACAAGCCATGGAACTCACAATTACCAACGTTGAACAAGTCCTTGACGAACTTCGCCCCTACCTCATGTCCGATGGTGGTAATGTCGAACTCGTTGAACTTGATGGCCCTGTCGTGCGACTGCGACTGCAGGGAGCTTGCGGATCCTGCCCTAGCTCAGCCATGACTTTAAAAATGGGCATCGAGCGCCGTCTGCGGGAATCTATCCCCGAGATTGCTGAGGTTGAGCAAGTTCTATAGTGCTGACGTTCACTTAAATAGTTACATAAAGCGGGGAAGTGACATGATCTTCCCCGCTTTATGTAAGTAGAGTAGAGACAGTAGCTCTACCGAGACATGCTGGACTCATGCTAGCCTGCGGTAGAGTGATGTTGTGTTCCTCTAGCCATGTGCTAGGCCACGTTTTTGACCCTCTCTGTCAGGCAAGCGGGCATCTGGCAGAGGCACTTTAGGAGGTTCTATGCCTCATCCGCTCTACGTTGCCATCATCTGGCACCAACACCAACCCCTCTACAAAAGCCGAGTAGCCGGTCATTACCAACTGCCTTGGGTGCGGCTGCATGGCACCAAAGACTATCTCGACTTGGTGCTGATGCTTGAACGCTATCCCAAGCTGCATCAAACCGTGAACCTGGTTCCTTCCCTGATCCTGCAAATTGAGGATTATGTCGCAGGTACGGCTATGGATCCTTATCTATCCCTGGCCTTGAGCGATGTGACTACTTTCACGGACACCCAACGCCGCTTTACCGTCGAGCATTGCTTCGATGCCAACCACCGCACCATGGTGGATCCCCATCCCCGCTATGCTGAACTCTACAATCAGCGGCAGGAGCAAGGGTTAGGCTGGTGTGTGGAAAACTGGGGGCCGGCCGACTATGGCGATGTGCTGGCCTGGCATAACCTAGCCTGGATTGATCCGCTTTTTTGGGATGATCCCCAAGTGGCTCGCTGGCTAGAGCAGGATCGCAACTTTAGCCTCAGCGATCGCCAACAGATTTACGCTAAGCAAAAAGAAATCCTCAGCCGCATCATCCCCCAGCACCGCAAGATGCAGGAGCAGGGACAGCTTGAGGTTACCACCACACCCTATACCCATCCGATTCTGCCGCTGCTGGCCGACACGGATGCTGGCCGGGTGGCGGTGCCGGGGATGGACTTGCCCAACCATCGCTTCCAGTTTGCGGACGACATTCCCCGCCATCTGCAAAAGTCTTGGGACTTATACCTCGATCGCTTTGGCTGTGCCCCGCGTGGCCTGTGGCCCTCTGAGCAGTCGGTGAGTCCAGAGATGCTGGATCCGGTTGCCAAGCAGGGATTTCAGTGGATCTGTTCCGATGAAGCTGTCCTCGGCTGGACGATGAAGCATTATTTTCATCGCGATGGTTCCGGCAACGTCCAAGAACCAGAGTTGATGTATCGCCCCTATCGGATGGAAACGCCCCACGGCGATCTCGGTATTGTCTTTCGGGATCACCGACTGTCGGATCTAATCGGCTTCACCTACGGAGCCATGGATCCCAAAGCCGCTGCTGGCGATTTGATTGGCCACCTAGAAGCGATCGGGCGATCGCTCAAATATAACCAGCACACCGGCCATACGTCCCTCGATCATCCTTGGCTGGTCACCATTGCCCTGGATGGCGAGAACTGTTGGGAATATTATCCTCACGACGGTAAGCCGTTCCTGGAAGCCCTCTATTCGAGACTGAGTGAGCAAACCGGGATTAAGCTGGTTACCGTGGGTGAATTTCTAGAGCAGTTTCCTGCCACAGAACGCCTGCCCGCCGAGAACCTGCACAGCGGCTCTTGGGTGGATGGTAGTTTCACCACCTGGATTGGCGATCCGGCGAAGAACAAGGCTTGGGATTTGCTCACCGAGGCCCGTCAGGTCTTAGCCCGCCATCCCGAAGCAACGGAGGAGAAAAACCCCGAAGCTTGGGAAGCCCTCTATGCGGCTGAGGGATCTGACTGGTTTTGGTGGTTTGGCGAGGGGCATTCCTCCAACCAAGATGCCATGTTTGACCAACTGTTCCGAGAACATTTGGCAGCCATCTACTATGCCCTCAATGAACCCGTGCCGACGGCCGTGCAGCAGCCGATTGAAATCCATGCTGTGGCTGGCGACCACATGCCCATGAGCTTTATCCATCCAGTTATTGACGGGATTGGCGACGAGCAGGATTGGGATAAGGCAGGGCGGATTGAACTCGGCGGAGCCCGAGGCACGATGCACCGCAGCAGTGTCGTTCAGCGGCTGTGGTATGGCGTCGATCACTTAAACTTCTACCTGCGGCTAGACTTCAAGAGCGGTTCCAAGCCCGGTGTGGATGTACCGCCCGAGCTACATCTTCTGTGGTTCTACCCCGATCGCTCCCTGAGCACCAGTCCTGCCCCCTTGGCCAATGTGCCCGATGAAGCACCGGTCAACTATCGCTTCCACCACCACCTCGGCGTGAACTTAGTGACCCAGTCTGCCTGGTTCCAAGCGGCCACCGAGCACCATCGTTGGCAGGCCCATCCCTCCCGCGCCCAGGTGGGGATCGATCGCTGCTTAGAGATTGCCCTTCCCTGGGCCGATTTGCAGATGGTAGAACCTGATTGGCAGATACGTATGTTGGCTGTCTTGGCAAAAGACAGTTGCTACGACAGCTACTTGCCTGAACATCGCCTGATTCCCGTCAATGTGCCCTAGGGTGGCTGTAGATGCCGAACTGCGATCGCGCCTAGAGAACCATCTGAGCCATCTAGTACGCGATCGCGATCCCTACCTGGCCACGGCGGGCTATTTTTTCGTGCGGGAATACATCCGTCAGCACTTATCCCAGTGGGGATCGGTGACGGTGCAGGAACGCAAGCAGCCTCCTCTACCGATTCAAAATCTGATTCTGCATCTCCCCGGCCAGCGCCCCCAGGCCGCTCCCATCCTAGTTGGAGCCCACTATGATGCCGTACTCGGCTCCCCCGGTGCCGACGACAACGCCAGCGGTGTAGCGGTCTTGCTGGAGCTGGCCCGCTGGCTGACCCAGCATCCTCCCGTTCATCCCGTCATCCTAGTTGCCTTCGATCTGGAAGAATATGGTCTGCAGGGCAGTTCCGCCTTCGTGGAAGAATGGCGATCGCACCAGCGTCCCCTGCGACTCATGCTGTCCTTGGAAATGCTGGGCTACTGCGATCGCACCCCCGGCAGTCAGCGCTATCCACCAGGGTTGGCGAGATTCTATCCCAATCGGGGCGACTTCATTGCCCTCGTCGGCAACCTCACTACCCTACCCGACTTGATCCGCCTCAGCCGCCACATCAACCGTAGCGGCACGTCCTGTCAGTGGCTGCCGGTGCCCCTGCGGGGGCGCGGCGTACCCGACACCCGCCGCAGCGACCATGTGCCCTTCTGGGATGCGGGCTATCGCGCCATCATGGTCACCGATACCGCCAACCTGCGCAATCCCCACTATCACCAGGACAGCGATCGCCTCCCCACCCTAGATTTAGACTTCCTCACCGGCGTATGCCAGGGGTTGTCCGTGGGGTTGTCCGCATTATCCTAGCTGCTGAACGAGGTGCTGAACTAGATGCCAGCTCGCTGGGCCGCAATCGTCTGGCGTAGGGAATCGGTTTTGGCCAGCAGCTCCGCTTGGGCGATCGCTTCCTGATCGCCACTGGCCAACCACTTCAGATTCACCGTGCCCGCCTCCGCCTCCGCATCACCTAGGACAAGACAAGCGATCGCCCCACTGCGATCGGCCCGCTTAAACTGCTTACCGAAGGCACTACCGCTCAGATCCACCTCCACGGAAAACCCCTGGTGGCGAAGCTGCTGGGCTAGCTGAGCCGACTGCGCTTCCGCCCGTTCTCCCCGCGACACTAGATAAAAATCTAGATCTGGCAGTGGCGTTTCCTGCAACTGGCGCAGCAGGAGCGTCAGCCGTTCTAGACCCATGGCCCAACCCACCGCCGCCGTATCAGGGCCGCCCAGTTGTCCCACCAATCCGTCATAGCGCCCGCCGCCACATACCGTTGCCTGGGCTCCCAAATCCTGGGACACAATTTCAAAGGCGGTGTGCGTGTAGTAATCCAAACCTCGTACCAGACGCGGGTTGAGGGTATAGGCAATTCCCACATCGGTCAGCAACTGCTGCACCCGATCAAAATGCTGCTTCGAGTCATCTCCCAGGTAGTCCAAAATGCTGGGAGCATCCGTAGCGATCGCTTGGGTGCGTTCGTCTTTGCTATCGAGAATGCGCAGGGGATTGCGCGTCAATCGTTCCTGGGAATCTGCATCTAGGTCAGCCTGAAACGGCGTGAAATAGGTCACCAGGGCTTCGCGATAGTGCTGGCGATCGCTGGGATTGCCCACGGAATTTAAATACAGAACGAGACCCGTGAGACCTAAGCTTTGCAGTACATCCGTTGCCAGCGCGATCACCTCCACATCGGCCCGGGGATCGCGACTGCCCAGCACCTCCACCCCCAGCTGATGGAACTGCCGCTGCCGTCCTGCCTGGGGGCGTTCATAGCGAAACATCGGCCCGGTATACCAGAGCCGCTGTACGCCGCCCTGGGCATGGAGACTATGTTCAATAAATGCCCGTACCACCCCCGCCGTATTTTCCGGTCGCAGCGTCAGAGAGCGATCGCCCCGATCGTGAAACGTATACATCTCCTTACCCACCACATCCGTGGCTTCGCCGATGCCCCGCTCAAACAAATCAGTTTGCTCAAAAATGGGCGTGCGAATTTCCCGGTAGGCCGACCGCGCCAAAATGTCCCGCGCCGTCGCCTCCACCTGCTGCCAAATCCTGACCGCCTCCGGCAGAATATCCTGTGTGCCTCGGATTGCTTTGATCGTGCCCATGCTTACTTACGCTCAACTGCCGCTTGGGGCTTGATCACATCCCAGTCCCCATAGCGATCGCCATAATACGCTAAAACCTGCTCAACGCGGAGATGAGATGCATCATCCGCCTCTGGGGTATAGCCAATCCACAACCCACCCGCCTGACTTTTTAGATAATCAAAGTCTTGAGACGTTTGGGGTAAGAGCCCGGCTTCTACACCCGTCACTTGCCGTAGATGAGCCACAATTTCACGGTAAACCCCCAAGGGCAAATGGGTACAGCGAATTTGATAGGGGGGCTGAGCATCCTGAGCCCCTAACGATTGCTTACCAGTTGCCATAATTCAATGTCCCTATGCCTCGCCCTGAGCAATGCTGCTATCCACCACCGGCAGGGTGCAGCAGTTGACCTGATCGATGCAAACCTTGCCCCACTGAAGCGCCCAGCGCACTAGGGCTACCCGGTTTCCCGTTGCCGTTTTGGTGAGAATATTGCTGACGTGATTATCCACCGTCCGCTTGCTGATCTCAAGTTTTTCGGCAATTTCTTGATTGGTCAAACCTGAAGCAACCAAGTCAACAATTTGCAGCTCCCGATCGGAGAGAACTCCTGACCCCTGAGATTCACCAACGCTCATAATCCCAACCGTGTATTTTTACTCACTGTACCTTCATTTTAAGGGGTGATAGGCACATCTACTGACTGGGTTTAGGGGTTTTCATGAAGGTTCACCAAGGTTCACCGTAGCCTCGGGTATGGCTGGGTCTGGAGCGATCGCCGTGGCGGCATTGACGATCGCCAGCAGCGGCCCCACCTGTTCCTGACCATTGGTGGATAAATCGCTATGGCAGAGATAAAGGCGATCGCTCACCCGTCTGAGCAGATCTGCCACCTGACGTTGGAGGCGGGCCAAATCGTCGGCTTGTTCCTCCACCGCCGTCCAGGGTTGACCAGACCAATGGCTGAGGAACATAGGCGCACCCACCAGCGGCCCACCCCCGGTTAGCCACAGGGTGGAGCCGGCGTCGAGCCAAAAGTGCCAGCGATGGTGACAGCGCTGCGATCGATACTGAAATAGGGTGGCCAGGGTCACCGCATCCGGCGATCGCCCCATCGAACGCAGGGGATAGGGATCCGCCGTGATCGTGCCATGCTGCAGCAGGTCAATAAACGTTCCCACCACCGCTGCATCGGGCAGGTGGTGGTGCCCCGTCTGTCGCAACCGTCCATCCACGTCCCAATAGTGCTGGGCGGTTTCCATCAGCTCTCGCAGGGCAGAAAGCTGATCGTAGGGCAGCGCCGTGCCGCCGTGGAAAAATTGTTGAATCGCCCGATCTAGCAACGTGATCGGTTTCAGCGGCTTGGGTACCGGTGATGGATCCAACTGCTGTTTCTGGGTGGCAATCCAGCCACGAATCGCTTCATAGGCCTCCGTGGCCTGATAGCCAAGCCGATCCCAGCGCGGAAACGCCGTTGCCTCCAGCAGGCGGGGATGCTGCACATCGGGCACAAAGCAATGATCGGTCAGCAGACCAGCCCGCACCGGATCAATACAGATATCCCCACTGCGATCGCTGAAGGGCGTCGGCTGTTGACTCAGCACCACCAGCATATCGGCCACCGCATCTGCCTGAATTAATGGCCCTAGTCCTGGATAGATCAAGGCCAACAGCGTCAGTAGCGATCGCACCTTGGGATAGCTCACCAAGGGCTGCTGATCATGCAACGAGATCAGCGCAATGCCGCGATTGTTCAAAATTTCCCGCAGCGTGTAGCGAGCGATCGCATCTAGCCCTGGGCCAATAATCGCCACTTCATGGGCCGCCACCTGCCCCGAATGAATGGCCTCGGCAATCTGCTCTGCCACCTGGCGCAAAAGACTGCCCCGCGCCGTAGTTTGAATCGCCTGCACCGTCTCCGGCACCTCCACCCACAGGGGCTCTGCCAGCCAACTCAGTACCCTGTCTACCCCCAAGCGATCGCCCAAGGATTGCTGAGGATTTGCCACTAGCGTTTCCTGCCGACAGCGCTGGGCCAACTGCCCCATACAGCGAGGATCGGCCCCCAGCCCTAGGCGAATTGCCCCCTCGGGGTTAAACGTGAACAGGGAAGGAACCTCGGCATCTAGCCACTGGCTGAAGAGATCAAAGGCGATCGCCGGATACTCATCTAGATCATCTGCCAGCAGCGCCCCGTAGCGATGGGCAAGATGGGATTGATACTGGGGATTGGGCAAGAGGTGTTGGCCATAGAGTTCCGTAATCAGACCATAGGTGAGCAGCCCCCGCTGCAAACACCAGCGCCGCCACTGCTGCAGCGCCTCCCCCATGTGCTGCCACAGATCGGGTGTGCCGCCCATCTCTCCCAGCCCCGCCTCTAGCCGAGCAGGAATATCAGCGATCGCCGTCCCGCTCAAGGCCGCCAGTTGCCAGATATCCAGCGATCGCCGCACCATCACCGCCTGACGCACCCCCTCTTGCTGGAGCGGGCCACCGTCTAGCAGCGGTTGCCATACCTGGGTGGCGAGGGCCTGTTCTGTCTCCGGGCGCAGCCGCACCGGAAACGGCGTTGTCAGCTGCAGAGATTGGGCCAACAGCGGCCAAAACAGCATCACCTCCCGCTGAAAAAATCCTAGGGGCGTGTGCGACTCAAACGGTACGGCTACCTGGGTATCGAGCAATCGATCGACCAGCTCTAGGCGATTATCGCCATTGGCGGCAAACACCACCATGGGACGCAGGGCAGAACCTTGGGCCTCTGCCCATTGGGCATACTGACGCACCAAGCGTTCGGTCTTGCCGCTGCGCGTTGTTCCAACAATCCAGAGAAATCCAGAAGACACCTATCGTTCCTAAAGGGATTTGATATGATACTACTCACATCTTGACTCTACTTAGGTCATAAGTAGGAGGACGTAACGATTGGTAAGCATTTCGACGTCGCTCATTTCGGCTTCGCTCAATGCTCTAATCCTTATGAGAAGAGGGTTGAGCGGAGTCGAAACTCGGCAAGCTCCATGTCATTGAGTCCACCTACTTAGAGATACGCCCTAGGTCATAGAGATACGCCTCTTGCCCATGCATCCCCATTCTATTGCCTAGCTGTCCTGAGGCGATCGCCCCTCAACTGAGTCTGTGAACGTGAGCCCGCCAGAGCGCTGATCGATTCACTGACCCATCTAGCGACCGTTGCCCACCAGCTCAGAGATGATTCTTCGCAGCTCAACTCGTCTCAACCCTGTGGGTGAACCGTTCCCCTATCATTATGACATCAGCACTTTCAAGCACCGTTAAACGATATTTGCGCCGGCTCAACCAGTGGTGGCTCAAAACCCCCGATCGCGCCTTAGACGAAGCCTATGCAGCCGCCTGCAGGATCCGCAACATCGAAGAGAATCACTTCAATGGCGATCGCATCTCTCCCGACGTGGGCAACTATGGCGAGGGCACCCAAGCCTATTTCCAGGGCGAACTGAAGAAAAATCTAGAAACGGCGCGCCTGCGCTTAGCCGAGTTTAAGGCCAGCAATTCCGTCGTCCGGCTTTCTAATGCCCGCATCACAGAAGTGGAGGTAGACGATCGCTCCGGTGAAGCCAACGTCAATATTATTGATAAACCCGCCCTCATTTTTAAGAAACTGCGGTTTATTGATGACGTGTTAGATCGCTATAGCCCCCAGCGCTACACGCCCACCCGCCGTGCCCCCCTCGTTGTCACCGCCACAGATCCCAACTCCGACCCGGCCCCCTTAGGCAGCCCCGCTCCCGGCCCACCCCAAACGCCCCGCTCTACGGCCCCGCGCAATGACGTGGCCTCCTTTGCGGATAAAACCGGCGTGTTACCGCGATCTATTTTGCGCACCGTCGATCGCATCCGCCGCGAATTAGATCCCAAAGCCGAAGACCAGGTTGTTGAAACCTTTCGCGATTCCAAAGTTCGCACCTTTGTCTCCCTGCGCTTCATTTTGATTTTAGTGATCGCTCCTTTGTTGACCCAGCAAGTGGCCAAGAATTTCCTGGTGGGGCCTATTGTCGATCAAACTCGCCATGAAGATAGCGCCATCATTTTTCTCAACAGCGAAATGGAAGAGGAGGCCCTAGAAGAACTCAGCCGCTATGAAGAACATCTGCGGTTCAAAGCCCTGATTGGTCAGATACCCGCCATTTCATCGGAAGAGATGGAATCTCGCATCAAGGAAAAAGCGGCAGAAATTCAGGATGAGTTTTACTGGCGCAGCTCTGATTCCATCAAAAATATATTTGCCGACTTCCTGTCAGTCTTGGTCTTTGCCTTCGTCCTCGTTCGCAGCAAGGCAGAAATTGCCGTTCTCAAATCCTTCATTGATGAAGTAATTTATGGACTGAGCGACAGTGCCAAGGCTTTCATTATTATTCTATTCACCGATACCTTCGTTGGATTCCACTCTCCCCATGGTTGGGAAATTATTCTGGAGGGCATCTCTCGACATTTTGGGCTGCCTGCCAGTCGAGACTTCATCTTCTTATTTATTGCCACCTTTCCCGTGATCTTAGATACGGTCTTTAAGTACTGGATTTTTCGATACCTCAACCGCATCTCGCCTTCCGCTGTGGCTACTTACAAGAATATGAACGAATAGCCGCGATCGCTCCCCCATCATCTGCTTCCATCTGATTTTGTTGTATCCTACTTGTTCATGACCCCTGTATCCCCATCCTACGCCCTAGCTATTCATACCTCTAGTCCTGATTTAGGATTAGCCATGGCTGCTCTCTCCGATCTATCTAGTCCCGATCTATCTAGTTCTGATCTACGCAGCGATCGCCGCTCTCAAGTTTGGCCCCTCGGGCGAGAGATTTCCAGCCAACTCCACCTTTATCTCCAGGATTTTTTGCAGCCTCACACCTGGTCGGATCTGGCCTATCTTGCCGTTGCCATTGGCCCCGGTAGCTTCACCGGCACCCGTATCGGCGTGGTCACTGCCCGCACCCTGGCTCAGCAGCTCAAGATTCCCCTCTTCGGTATTTCCAGTCTAGGGGCGATCGCCTGGCATACCGCTGCACCCATGTATCACACCGATCCAGATCGACCCATCCAGATTGCCGTTCACATGGCCGCCCATCGTCAAGCCGTCCACGGCGCGATCTACAGGATGCAGCGATCGCCCCAGGATGGCCAAGCCACTCTCGTCGCCCTAGTGCCCGATACCGTCTTTTCTCAAGAGGGCTGGCAAACCTGCCTGGCTGCCCATCCCAAACCCGACCATTGGGTCGAAGCGATCGATGGACTAGGGGAGTCCGTGGTATCAATCTTAACCTTGGCGAACCTAGCATGGCAGCAAGGTCAACGCCCTGACTGGTCATCGGTTCTACCCACCTATGGGCAAAGCCCTGTCTAGCTATCTCAGTCTCGATGCGCCCAGTTTATGAAACATTGATACAACCCCTCCGGGATTTGAAAGCCGTCAGCGAAGAACTAGGTGAACTCTAACCTTATCTTGCAAAGAACGGAGACATCCCCATGGTTAGTCATGCAACGGATCGGTGTTGGTTGCTGGGCATTTCCATCGCCCTCAGTGCAGGGTTAGCAGCCTGTGCTTCAACCTCTGCGCCCTCTTCTTCCACGGTCACGACGATGGCTATCCCCAATGATCCCGAGGAGGTCTCACAGGATGACTCCACAGAAACACCGGATCTCGCCCTGCGGTTAACTGCCCCCGCCTGTGAGCAACTGGTGAAGCATTGGGACAACGGCAATATCAAAGCGGCCTTGCTGCTGACGGATGACCTGATGGCAACCCATGAGGCGATCGCTGCCCCCGTTGATGTGGCTGCTCAATGTGCCGATATTCTGCGAGAAGCAACCTCCATGGCGCTGGTGGATGTGTCCGTTATTTTAGATGAACAAGAAAGTACTGGCAGCGTCAGCGATCGCGTCTTAGCTCGCTTTACCCAAGGTGAATGCTGGTTGCTCTCCGGGGCCTATGACACCAATGCCCTCGTGGCCGATATTTTTAAGGACGACCTAGCGACAGATAATATTGTCGGGCAACATTGTGCCGGATTCCTTGCTACGGATCCCAACAACCCAGCGATGACGGCCCTCTTGGAGGCGATCGCCGCTGAAACCAGCCTCTCCAGCCAAGACTGCTGGCTCCTGCGCGGAGCCTATGATGCAGCGATTCCCCCAGTGAAAGAAGCGATCGGTGATGCTCCCCTCACTCACCCAAGCCTGCAGTCATCTTGCACCGCCGAATTTAAGGGGTAGCTGGGATCGGACTCTCCTCCCCATCTTTATCAAAACTTATTCAATCTATCCGAGAAGTTTACCCAATTGACCTATACAAACCCTAGAGACTTTGCTAAATTATGATTCCGGACTAGTTATCAGGTCATCGCAAAATTCTGTATCGTGTGTAACAGAATTTTAATTTTTTCTCCAAGCAGGATACTTGAGTCCGGAATGGTGCGTCAGGGATTTGAAGATCATGCCCGGTTGGCAGCGATCGCTCTCGCCCTGTTTGTCGTCCTAGTGATTGATAAACAAGGTTCTTGAGGGAAAGCGATCGCCGCTAGCTTTCTCCCTAGGTATCCTGGGCGAGGTTGATCCTCTAGCTCCAGGTCTCGCCTCAGCACCTTTCATCATTCAAGCTATGCCTCAGGAGGTGATCGCGCTATGACCCCACAAACTTACACCCGCCTCGTTCAATTTCTAGAAGAGGAGTTGTCTCTTTCCTCCTCAGCCATTTCCATGGCCCTGCGCCACTGCGAACAAGATCCGGGGCCCTTGCCGATGATTCTCTGGAAGTATGGCCTGATTACCTTAGAACAGCTTGATCGGATTTTCGACTGGCTGGAAACAGCCTAGATCAAGGTACGACGGCAAACCCTGGTTTACGGACAGATCTTGTTGTCTAGACTGCTTGCATAGACTGGGTTAAGCAACGTGAAACCCAGCCCGGCTGAGATTCTGTCGGGTTACGCTGACGCTAACCCAACCGACAAGAGCATCAGGATTGCAGGAGTTTGGTTGGTCAATCGACTGCAATCCTTCTAGCTCCCCCCCGATCGTCAGCCTTTCAACACGACGTTGGGGGGGAGTTTTAGATTAGGCGTAGCGGGCCATTAAGGCATCTCGGGCCTGCTCACGATCGTCAAAATGCACTTTCTCCGTACCCAAGATTTGATAATCCTCGTGACCTTTCCCGGCAATCAATACCCCATCCCCTGGCTTAGCCTGCAGGATAGCGGTGCGAATGGCCTCAGCGCGATCGCCAATGACGATGGGATTGGTCTCTGGAGCAATTCCTGCAACAACATCTTCTAAAATTCGGGCTGGATCCTCGGTGCGCGGGTTATCTGAGGTGACAATGGCCAGGTCAGACAAGCGGGCTGCAATATCGCCCATCTGCGGCCGCTTGGTGCGATCGCGATCGCCCCCACAGCCAAACACGCAAATCATCTGCCCCCGGATGAACGGACGGGCTGCCTTCAGTAGATTTTCCAGGCTGTCTGGCGTGTGGGCATAGTCCACAATGACGCTAATGTCTTGCTTTTTATGAATCTGCACCTGTTCCATGCGCCCTGGCACGCCTGCAAACGTCGGTAGGCGCTGGGCGATCGCCTCTAGCTCGACGCCTAACTGCAGGGCTGCTCCGACGGCAGCCAAGAGGTTGGCTAAGTTAAACTGTCCCACGAGGGGCGAACGGAACGCGATCGCGCCCTTGGGCGTATGGAGCTGTCCTGACACCCCATCCACGCCATAGACCAAATCACTTGTCCACAAGTCCGCGCTTGTATCCTGGGTGCTGTAAGTCCACAGCCGTTCCGCTGGCAAGCGTTCACAGAGTTGCCGACCATAGGGATCATCCCAGTTCACCACAGCCCGCCCCGTCAGATAATCTGGCGTAAAGAGCAGCGCCTTGGCGTTGAAGTAATCGTCTAAATCTTTGTGGAAATCTAGGTGATCTTGGGTCAAGTTGGTGAACACCGCCACATCAAAGCTACAGCCCATGACTCGCCCTTGGGCCAGAGCGTGGGAACTGACTTCCATGACCCCAACCTGACTGCCGGCGCTCACCGCCGCTGCTAACTGCCGCTGGAGTTCTAAGGCAAAGGGTGTTGTATGCACCGCCGTTTCTTGATGCCCTGGCCAACGGGCATAGAGGGTGCCTAGCAGGGCTTTAGGGGTATCACCAAGTAGATATTCAATCAGGTGGGTGGTGGTCGTCTTGCCATTGGTGCCGGTTACGCCTACTAAGTGGAGCGATCGCGTTGGATGTCCATAGAAGCAGGCGGCTAGTTGGGCGCAAACCTTGGGCATATCCTCCATAGGAATCACACAGCCATCTGCCACCGCCGCTGAATATTCTGCATCAGGCAAAGGCTTCTGGGCTGCGGCGGGAGACACTAAGGCAGCGATCGCCCCTGCTGCGATCGCCCCTCGCCAAAACTCGCCCCCATCCACCCGCGTTCCTGGCATTCCTAAAAATACATGCCCTGGCTGGCAGGCATGGGAATTGGTTGAAAGCCCTGTCACATCTTGATCCAAAGCTGGATGATCGGGGAGATCCGTTTCCTGGATCACCGCGGCTAAGAGTTCACGCAATTTCATGTCAACACGTCCTCACATGCAATCCTTCTATTCTGGCTGATGACGACGCTGATGTGTCTGTAGCATTTGCTCCACTTGAGCAATGCTGGCCCGAGGTGAGAGGCGCGGTAGACGCAGGGCACTGCCCTTGTCTACACCCTCCGGTAAGACTGCCGAATCGGGCAATACCCACATCAGGATGGGAATCTCGTATTGATAGGCTTGAAACCAGTCATCCCGAGTTGTGATGTCTCGAATCTCTAGGGCGATCGCGATCGTGGTGACTTGCTCCAATTTTTCCTGAAGACCCTCACAAAGATGACATCCAGGTTTGCTGTACAAGATCAGATGCATAGAGTCGGTGGGCAATGACGTCATAGGGCTCAGATAGCGAAGCACCAACTGCTATGGGTCGCAGTTGGTGCCTCACTTAAGTATTCACAAGGTTATATCGTTAAGGTCTTTATACGGGCTGACCTCATTTAATCTATTGCTAGGATGCCAGACCGTCAGAAAAATTGCTTGAGTCATAATGTTTTCTTTATATTTACTTCTATGTGTTCCGATTACGTTGCGTATCGTTTTGTTGCATGGACTGATGGGCAGAGAGAGAGGCCCCCAGCAGTTGCGATAGCCATACTTCTAAAGCACGCACAGGGTAGAAGCGGCGCGTTTGAGTGGGTGATACCATGGGCTCGACTAAAATCGTAAACATGCCCAGGCGATTCCCGGCTAGCACGTCTGTAAAGAGGCGATCGCCCACCATCCCCACCTGATGCACTGGAATATCCATCGCTTCCACCGCCTGGCGGAGTTTGCGGCGAGATGGTTTGCGTGCTCCCAAAATGTAGGGCACATCAAGCGCTTGGGCGATGCGGCTAATCCGGGTTTGGCTCAGGTTATTGCTAACTAGCCATAGGGAGACAATGGGCTTAAGCCCTTCAATCCATTGATAGATTTCCTCAGGAATATCCGCTGTGGAAATGGGTACGAGTGTTTCGTCTACATCCAACACTAACCCTTGCAGCTTATAGCGCTGAATGATGTCTGGTGTTAAGTCGAGTACCGAACTACCCAGCACCAAATCGGGCTGTAGAAACTTGCTCAAATTAAATAGCCCCCAATGCAACAAAACAATAAGTAGAACGCACGACAAACGATAACCCAGGGGGCGATCGCTCTTCAACGCGCGACCTTAGAGCCATCGCCAGCACCCTCCTCGCCATCATCCAGGCTGCATCCTAGGGCAATGCAGGATCTCGATCGAATCCAGAGGAGAGCGTCAAGCCGTCATAACTCTTCAAGAGTACCTTGGTTTAATTCACCTGATCCGCCCTAGAGGAGCGATCGCCATCAACTTCATCACGAATACGACCTTGGGCAGATTCATGCTCCTCCAAGGTACGGCTAAATACGTGGGTTCCATCATAGCGAGCCACAAAGTATAGGTACTCGGTATCGGCTGGATCTAAAGAAACCTCCAAGCTAGCCAAACCTGGACTAGCAATGGGGGTTGGGGGTAGCCCTGGATTGATATAGGTATTGTAGGGAGAGGGCGTCCTCACCTCAGCTAAGGTCAAGGGTTGTTCGGGGGTTTGTTGAATTCCTAGACCATATTCCACGGTCGGATCGGCACCGAGGGGTATATCTTCTCGCAAGCGTTTTGCAAAGACACTGGCAATGAGGGGTCGCTCTTGCCCTATGACCGCCTCTTTTTCCACAATACTCGATAGGGTGACCCATTCCAGGATCGTATAGGAGGATCGGGAGGAGGACTGTTGATAAATGGGAAGAGCCACCGTTTCAAAGCGGTCGAGCATTTGACGGATGACCATCTCTGCGGTCAGAGGATAGGCAAGTTCGTAGGTATCGGGATAGAGAAATCCTTCTAGGTGGGGTAGCCCTCTGGGCAACCACGGATAGGCATTGTAGGGAACCGCTTGGCTGGCTGCTATGAAGTCATCGGCGGGAAATAACCCTTCTGCCTCAAAATAGGCGGCCATTTGCTGAATCGACCACCCTTCAGGAATGGTAAACTGCTGGGTCGCTACGTCTCCATCCCAGATTTGATCGGCGATCGCCAGCATGGGAGTAGTCGGCGACAGCTCATAGGTACCCGCCAAGAATCCACCGGGGCGATCGCGCAGCCGTTGCCAGCGAGCCCAGAGATCCCAGGCGGTGGTTGACCGAATCAACCCCACGGCCTTGAGATCTTGCCCAATCTGACGTGCGGAGGTACCCGGCGGAATTTCCATGCGAACCAACGGTTCATCCGACGCCAACGACGGATCAGAACTGCTCAGTGCTGGCGCGGTTGCCCAACTCCACCAAGCCCACCCTTGCCAGCCCCCTAGAGCAAGTGTTGCGGGCAAAATGAGGACATAAAATAATGTTCGGGTAATGCGTTGCACAGCACGTATGAATGGGTCGAGAACATGAAAATCCTAATCCATGCAGCCCTGTCGCTGCTTGCCCCCAACGGATGACTCTCCTGCTGCTAGGTGGCTGATGGGCCCCAACGATCTGCTAGTCGATATCTTCAAACAGCAGATCTTCTAGTTGTGGGCGTACGGTCTGAAATTCCTCGGGCGACAGCAGCTCGGGCACCTTTTGACCGTTGATACGAGCAAAAAAGAGGAGCGGCTCTAGAGGGGTACAGAGCACATATTCTTGCTCTTCATAGAAAAAGGTAGCCAACATTTGAAACTGCTCTGTTTCGTTGGCCTCTTCGTCTTCACCAATGTTGAGAGTAATGATGTCGTCATCGACAGGATCGGGCAGATCTCCCTCGGCGGTTAGGGTAAAAGCGGTATGGGTGAGCATCAGATTTTGCTCTGCCAAAACAGCCCGAGCTGTGTCAAACACATCGACGACTTCCTCATCGTCAATATCGACCAGCACTTCTTCATCTTCTTCATCGCCCTCTTCCCAAGCGAAAATCTCGATGGGCGCATGGACAGGAAGCAAGAGGAGGTATTTGGTGCCCTCAATATCCGCTGACTTTTCGACCGAACACAGGAGTGACCGCCCGTCTTCGTCAGCGAGGTGAATGGTCTCTACATTCAGATCTAAGTCGTCGTCATTCATCCCAAAAGTTCCCCGATTCGATGTAATCCTGGCAGCCCGTCGATGGAAAGTCCAGTGTGCTATTCGCTTGACCACCTACCCGTGTTGAACAACACAGATACATGGCACACAGTATCGTAGCACGATGCCATGCATCTAGACCTGTGCGGATAAATTTAACGTAGAGCTCAGCAACGGGAAGGCTGAAAAGTATAGACAGGCTATGGGATTGAGCGATCGCTCTCCATGAGGTCGGGGCGTTGGGCTCCTTCATCTAGCCAGCGTTGCAGAATCAGGGCGGCGGCTTTTCGATCAATCAGTCCTTTATCGTGGGACATGCGTCGCTCTGCCTCAATCAACTCTTCTGCCTGCACGGAGGTGAGCCGTTCATCAACATAGACCACTGGCAGGTTTAGCAGGGGGGTGATGCGATGAACAAATTTTTGCACCTGCCTAGCCTGCTGCCCTAGATGACCGTCCATACAGTAGGGCAACCCGACGACTAAGACCTGCACCTGACGCTCACGGGCGATCGCCTGCAGTTGCTCGACCACCTGCTGAAACGATTGTCGTTCGATGGTGAACAGGCCTGTGGCAATTAAACCCGTGCCATCACAGCCGGCGACCCCAATGCGCCGCCGGCCAACATCTAGACCTAGTGCCGAAATCCGTGGCTTCACCTATCCCTGGGATCCTTCCATAGAATCGTGGTTCAAGAAAGGCAGGCGGCGATCGCTCCCTTTCCCATCGGTGCTAGGCGGTTCAGGGGCAGCGGCGGCCGGATCACTCTGTTCATCTCGCACCGTTCCGGAGACGGGAGGGATGGAATGGGGCGCAGGCGTTGAGTTGGCGGTTCGTCCAAACATAGAAAAGCGGCTAGGCACGGGCTTGCGGGCGGGCTGCAGACCCTGCAGTACCTCGGGCAGGGGCAGGTATTCAAAGGACACCGGCCGCGTTTCCCGCAGTTTATGCCACACCGAACGCGACATCAGCAGCGTATGCTGGGTGCGCTCTGCCCCAATCTGGGCTAAATATTCTTCCCGTTCAGACTGGTAGTCAGCTGAGGCTAGGCAAAGCTGCTGGGGCGGACAGTCTTGGGTCATGCGGGCCATTTGGGCGAGCAGTTCTGGGTAGAGCCAGGTATAGGCTGGATGCACCGTCAACTCTGCTACGTGGGGACAGTGCCCATCTCGACAGAGCTGCAGGTTGAAATACCCGATCGCGGCCTTGCGCTGGGGTTCAAACACGTAGCCACTCACGCTTTCCACCCGCCGTACCCAATGCTGGACGCCATTCACAAGGGTTTGGAACACACCGGACTTAAAGTCTGGCGGTTGGCGGTCAAAGACTTGGCGTACCAGCGGCGGCATGGCCACCGTGTCGAGTTGATGCAGCAAAAAGGCATCTGCGTTGCTCACCGGCAGCAGATTGGGGAGATCGGGCTCCCGCTGGGCCAAGGTGGTCAATAAATCAGGAGCGATCGCCCAGTAGGCCATCTGCGCCAAGGGCTGGAAACCCGTCTGCCGATAGACGCCCAAAGCCGCACTATCGTTCACATCGACTTCAATCATCCAGGTGCGCGCTTCCCAGATATTCTGCAGGCAATAGCGCAGGAGCTGGGAGGCTACATCCGTTGCCAAGAGCTTCACCTGCCCGTCTACCAGGGTAGACTCCGCCGCAATTTGCTCCACCCGCCAGGTGCTGCGCGTTCGGTTCACAGGCGAAACCCGAATCATGCCGTGGGGCTGCCCAGCATGTTCTGCCACAAAGGCGCAGAGCATGTGTTGGAGAGGATTGGGCACCCAACTCAGACATTTCAGCACCCCATACCAGGGCCGCAGTTGCTCCATCGTGGGATGGGGCCCAGTGGGATGGTAGGAATGCTCCGCCGCCAATTCCTTCGAAGCAAGGTGCTCAAGGGCGTCGAAATCTCGACCTTGCAAGGGGCGGATAGAGATACTCTGCGGGTGAGGAGATGCTGAAGTCATGAAAACTTGACATCCAGAGGGTGTGCTATATACCTAGTCTACAGCGTCCAACTTCAGACGACGGGAAAAAGACGAGATTTGCAGCAATTCTCCCTGTTGACATCAGCAGCTCCAATACCAGATGTCATTTTCTAGATCAAGACTGCAAGACACCAAGCTGACCGATGGTTCTATTCTCTCCGGCAGCATGAAACTGGGAGCCGCGGGTTTGGGATTTAACTGGCATTGCTCCGTTGATGCTAGGCTTGGCGGTGGCACATTGTCGATATTGCTGTGGCTGATTCGAAAAAACCAACACGTTCATTTGCCAGAATTGCTGGCATTGTGGCGGCTGCCACGCTGATTAGTAAGATCTTTGGTCTATTTCGTCAACAGGCGATCGCGGCTGCGTTTGGGGTCGGTGCTGCCGTCGATGCCTACAACTTTGCCTACGTTATTCCTGGCTTTTTGCTCGTGCTGCTGGGAGGCATCAATGGCCCATTCCATAGCGCCATCGTTAGTGTCTTAGCCAAACGCCGGTCTGAAGACGAAGATATTGCTCCTTTGGTGGAAACCATCACGACTTTGATCGGTGGTGTGTTGCTGCTGGTGACGATCGGGCTGATTATTTGGGCGGCTCCGTTGATTGACCTGGTGGCTCCGGGGCTGAATCAATCGCCTGAAGGGTTAGAGATTCGAGCGATCGCCATCCAGCAACTGCGGATCATGGCTCCCATGGCCCTGCTTGCCGGTCTGATTGGCATTGGCTTTGGCACCCTCAACGCCGCCGATCAATATTGGCTGCCCTCCATCAGCCCCATCTTTTCCAGCGTGGCTCTCTTGGGTGGGTTGGGATTGCTGGTGCTCCACTTGGGTAGCGCCGTCACCGACCCCGAGAATGCCATCCTTGGGGGCATGGTTTTAGCCTGGGGTACCTTGGCAGGAGCTGTGTTGCAGTGGCTGGTGCAGGTGCCGGCCCAATGGCGATCGGGCCTGGGGCGACTGCGGCTACGCTTCAATGTTCGTCGTCCTGGCGTCCAAGAGATCATCCGCATCCTCATGCCGGCCACCTTTTCCTCCGGCATGATGCAGATCAATGTTTATACTGACCTTTTCTTTGCCTCCTACCTACCCCAAGCCGCCGCTGCCTTGGGCTATGCCAACCTGCTGGTGCAAACGCCCCTCGGCATCATCTCCAACGTGATTTTGGTGCCCTTTTTACCCATCCTGTCCCGGTTATCCGGCATTGAAAGCCGCACGGAATTTAAGCAGCGCATTGGCCAAGGCATGATGCTCACCGCCGTCACCATGCTGCCCCTCAGTGCGCTGATGATGACCCTGGCCTTTCCCATTGTGCGGGTGGTGTACGAACGCTACGCCTTTGACCAAAGCGCTTCCCGGTTGGTGACGTCCGTGCTGGTCGCCTACGGTCTCGGCATGTTTGTTTACCTAGGGCGAGATGTTTTAGTGCGGGTGTTCTACGCCCTTGGTGATGGCGATACGCCCTTTCGGGTGAGTATTTTCAACATTTTTCTAAATGCCCTGCTCGACTACTGGCTGATTCAAGCCTTTGGTGCCCCAGGGCTCGTGCTAGCTACCGTGGGGGTCAACCTTGTCTCCATGGTGATGTTTTTGTGGCTGTTGGATCGCCGCCTGGATGGTCTGCCTTGGCGAACCTGGAGTCTGCCCTTTTTGGGGCTGGTGGGAGCCAGCCTTGTTGCAGCGGGGCTCTGCTGGGGAAGCCGGTGGGGACTGGAAGAACTGCTGGGTACCGAAGGGTTTTTCATTCAGGTCTTACAGCTTTGCGTCGCCGGATCGATTGGCTTAGCTGGATTTGGAGCGATCGCTAGTCGATTGGGCATTCCGGAATTTGACATGGTGGTGGGCCGGATTAGCCAACGCCTACGTCGGTCTGGGGATTAATCTAGATCCAAACCATCCTAAGTTCTTCCCCTGTGTTAGCAATGGGAAGCCGTTTGGGCACATTAAGTTCGCATCGTAAGCTCGCATAGATAAACCATCAGCAGCATCTACAGAACTGACGCAAAACTGCACGATTGTTCAACACGATGTTTTCAGATCGATATCGTCCAACTGCGTCAGTTCTGATCTAGACTTCATTACCTAAGCCGTGGAGATGGCTTAGCCATGATTGAGCGGCTGTCATCTGTCATGGATGAGGGCGATCGCCAGTCAGGTCGTTTACTGTACTTAACCATACTGAATACTCAGGAAGGTCGTGAGTTGTGGCAGAGATTATCGGCACAGAGAATGATGATATTCTGACAGGCACTCCCGAAGATGACATTATCTTTGGGTTGGGTGGCAATGATGTCATTTTCGGCGAGGATGGCAACGATACGCTTTATGGAGGGGCTGGTGACGATCGCCTCTTTGGCGGCGAGGGGAATGACACCCTAGATGGTGGTGAAGGCAACGATATCCTGGAAGGCGGCAACGGCAACGATATCTTAATCGGCGGTAGCGGCAATGATCAACTGTTTGGCGGTGACGGCGATGATCTACTGCTGGGCGGGTTAGGCAATGATCGGCTGTTTGGCGGTCGCGGCAATGACGTTCTCTTTGGTGGCGAGGGCAATGACTACCTAGATGGTGGCCCTGGGGCCGATCGCATGGTGGGTGGCCCTGGCAATGATACCTATGTGGTAGACAACGTCGGTGACACGGTGGAAGAAGAACCGAATGAAGGCATCGATCTTGTCCTTGCTAGCATTTCGGTTGATCTCCAGCGCCTCTCGCCCAATGTTGAAAACCTGACGCTGTTGGACGAGGGTGGTCGGATTAACGGGTTTGGTAACGATTTAGACAACGTCATTAACGGTAACAGCGATCGCAACATCCTACGCGGTGGTGGCGGCAACGATACCCTGCGCGGTCGGGGCGGCAATGATGTGTTGGATGGCGGCTCTGGGAGAAACCGCCTGATTGGTGGCCCTGGCGACGATACCTATATTGTGCGCAGTCGTGGTGATGTTGTGGTCGAACAAGCCAGGCAGGGTACTGATACGGTGCGTGCGTTTGTGAGCTGGACTCTAGGCAACCACGTTGAGAATTTAACCCTGTTGGGTGGCCGCGCCAACCTCAACGGCCGTGGCAATAACCTGGACAATGAAATCATCGGCAATCGGGGCGACAATGTTCTGCGGGGTGGCGGCGGCAACGATATCCTGCGGGGCGGCGGCGGCAGCGATGTATTGATTGGTTTTGCTGGCGACTATGTTCTGATGGGTGGCGGGGGTAACTATATCCTTCGTGGTGGCGGCGGCAACGATCGCTTGGAAGGTGGCGCAGGACGCGATCAGCTCTTTGGCAATGGCGGCGACGATATCTTGATTGGCGGCGCGGGTAACGATATCCTCATCGGCGGCGGTGGCAACGATCGCCTTGAGGGTGGCCGTGGCGACGATCGTCTGGAGGGCAGTACCGGAAATAATATTTTAATCGGCGGTGCCGGGAACGATATCCTGATCGGCGGGCCGGGTCAAAATATTCTCACCGGTGGAGCCGGGCGCGATCGCTTCTATTTCGAAAACCCCAATCATAGAGCAGACACCATCACCGATTTCGAAGCTGGTGTTGATCAAATCTATATCTCGCGATCGGGTTTCCGACTGCAAGCGTCATCCCGTGGTGTCCTCAGTCCCGAGCAGTTTCGCCTAGGCAGCCGTGCTAGAAACGAGAGCGATCGCTTCCTGTATAACCGCAGTACGGGGCAACTCTTTTTTGATGCCGACGGCAGCGGGAGTGGCGATCGCGTCCTAGTGGCCCGGTTGTCAAACAACGCTCAGCTTAGAAATAGCGACATTGTTCTCTTTTAGAACTCTGCGTGAACTCTCCTGACCCCCAACATCCTCCTGACCAGGGGGATGTTGGGGAGTCTGTGAGGTTCTTGGGGCTGATCGATCACTGGTGGATCACGGGTGGATCACTGGATTTTATCGATCACCGTGATCTGCCATGGAGGGACATACTAGAGGATTCCCCAGCTCTCCTTGATCAGGAAAACTAGGGAGGAATCGCTATGGCACCACCTAGGCGCTGGGGTGGCGCACCAACATGACTGGACAGTTGGCATAGACACGCACGTAGTCTGACAAGGACTGACCCAAGAGGCGATCGAGATCTGGAAGTCCCTTAGCGATCGACGGACGGCGATCGGGGGAGCCTAGCATCAGCAAGTCAGCATTCAACGATTCTGCCAGTTGGCAAATCCGCAAGCCAGGCTTGCCTTCCGGCGCTTCACAGCGATATTTGATGCCATATTGCTTAGCCTTAGCGATCGCTGGAGCTAGCACCGGATCCTGTTCGCCCCGAGTGGAGAGCTGTTCATCTAGTTTGGAGGTGAGGTCGGGGTTGGCGTGCACCAAAATCAACTGCCCACCCGTCACATCCCGCAGGAGAGCGATCGCTACATCTAAGCATTCCTGAGCAGCAGCGGATTTATCCACAGCCACCAAAATAGTCTTGATGCGCTTCACATAGATGTCGTCTTTGACCAGCAGCATCGGACGACCCGCAAGCTGGAAGACGTATTGGCTGACAGAGTTTTCCAAAATAGACTGCAGGCGTTTTAGTCCCCGAGAGCCCATGATGATTAAATCAGCATCGATCTCATCGGCAACCCGACAGACAATGTCCTTGGGGTCACCCTCGCGCAGCATAGCCGTTGTTTTGTCAGGATCAAGCTGCAGCGACTGGATGGAACGGGCTAATACTTTACCGCCCTCTTCCCATTTAGCCGTCATGCCCTCTGCCGTTACCTGGGATGAGACAACGTGGAGAACCGTCACGGAGGCTTTTTGGATGATGGGCAGATCCATCAAGGATTTGAGCATGGCCTCCGCTTGGCCGGTACCGGAATCTGCAAGTAGGATTTTTTCTATCATGGTTCCTCCTTTGGTTAAGATATCAAGACTGATTCAAGGTCAATGAATCATAGAGATTTACAAAACAGTTCTGTTAAGCCAACTAGCACAGTTGAACAGCATGGGCATGATGTTGGCATCAAGCTTGCACAAAGCCACCTAAGATCATACCGTCTTGGTTGTTCTCCCCTCGGGAATGACATCTTTTTTAGCTAATCGGCAGTTAGGACATGGCCAATCCTAGAACCAAGGCTACGACCTGATCTGAAGGCATCTATTCCACAGGCATTCGGCGGTTTACAGGTATCGGCAGATATCAGCAGGGTGCAGAAACCTACGATAACGTTGACATCCTGGCACCGGTTGCATAAGAATTGTGGTCGTTCACAGTCTGACTTGCATCGTTTGACTGGTTCCTCAAGAGGTTGATCTATAAAAGTTCATGTCGTCTGAAATCAAGCCCTACGGTACCCTTCAAGCCAATACCCACATCACAAGCGATCGCTGGTTTGAATATGGCGTCCATGCCTATCCCAACCATACAGACTATTCAGGGGCTGTTTGGCATGGCACCTATCTCGCCTGGATGGAAGAGGCACGGGTGGACTATTTGCGCCAGATGGGGGTGAGCTTTGCCGATTTGGTTGAGCTAGGCTGTGACTTACCCGTTGTAGACCTGACCATTCGCTACCACCGGGCCCTGCGTATGGGGGAATCGGCCATCGTGCGCGCCCGGATGCAGGATATGTCTGGGGTGCGCATGACCTGGGACTATGAGATTCAGTCGCTGGATCGGCAAGAAACCTATGTCTCAGCGCAGGTTGTGCTGGTGCCGGTGGATCGCGATAAGGGCAAAATTATGCGTCGCTTGCCTGCCAATATTCAAGAAGCGCTGATGAAACTTGCACAGTAAGCTGTGGCTATAGGTCAAGCTTGGGGAGGATAGAACATGGCCAATGACCAGGATCGATCTAACGAGCAGCAGCATCCTCTATGGGGACGCGATCGCGAAACGGTGATGACGCTCATTCAGGGTGAGCCTACCGACCTCAACTTAGTGGAATTGGCCCGGCTGCGGATTCGCTACCATGGGTTTCCAGGCGCACGAGACATTCAGGCAGACCTGGAAAAAGTGATGCATCGATGGCAGCTTACAGAGGAGTCCTTATTTGAAAAAACGCGCCAAATCCATGCCATGGGCAGCATTTATCGAGGCCGTAGTAATCGACAAGATGATTGGAGTTAGGCGATCGCTTAGATGCCCATCTCTTCGGTGACGCGGTACATAAAGCTGAGGGTTGCCCAATCGTTAACGTTCAAAGCATAGGCATCTGGCGAAAACTCTAGGGGGCGATCGCTGGCTGCTTTTGTGGCATGGTGCAGGTCATCCAAGATCCCTCGGGCCACCTCTAGGGGATTGTGAACAACGCTGACCCGGCTAGTGCTGTTGCGCGAGGGCATGGAGGCATTGAGCAGGGCTGTGGTTTTAGAAAAGGGACTACGGCTAAAGATCACATGGGTTTCAGCGGGGGCGATCGCTCCTCGAATAATCCATTCTGATGTGGTGGATAGGCTGGGAATGGTGAGAATTTCTCCTGGCTGAATGGCTACGTTGCCTGGGCTGGCAGCATTGGCATCGGCAGGATAGAGGGCGATCGCATTACTGTTACTGTCTAGCCCAAACAGAATAAAGTAGACGGGGCGATCGCTGTAGTTATAGAGGCGATATTGAATGCGTCCACCCATGGGAAGTTCGGGTAATTCGCTGCTGGCTAAGAGGGCAGCCAGCCGTCCTTCTGGGGGTGTCCAAGGGGCGCGGCCGGTTTCTTGCTGGGCCACAATCCGTTCTTGGGGGGTCACCAGCTCTAGGGTGGCTCGTACCCCCAGCCGCGAGGAGCCGCCGCTTTCGGTGAGCCGCACGAGCTTGGTGCCCAACAGGGTGCGGAGTCTTGGTGTCAGGCGGGTGACTGCCGTTTTCACTGCTTCGTCATCCTCGGCCGTGGTGTTGGGAATGGCCGCCTTACCGAGATAGAACAACCCATAGCTGGTTTTACTGGGCGATAGCTCTGGCCCCGCCGGCATCACATCGACTTGGGTCACCACAGTATCGGTTGAGGGGCGATCGCTGGGCAGGGATGCTGCAATTGTCTGCGTGAGGGGCGGGGTCT
Source organism: Leptolyngbya sp. DLM2.Bin15 (assembly GCA_007694125.1). GTDB lineage: Bacteria > Cyanobacteriota > Cyanobacteriia > RECH01 > RECH01 > RECH01. Next base: position 5,358 of record RECH01000171.1, on the reverse strand, counting down.
TACCAAAGAGACAGTCTGCTGGCTGCCCCCCAGAAACCACAGAGGAAATACTGGCAAGGGTGGAAAAGGCGCTGGTAGCATCCACGCGCTCCACCCGTTCTAAGGATGGATCGATCGCTACGGTGAGACCCACCTGCCGCGGAATTACCCGGATGGATTCATACACCGGTTGTCCTGGGGTGAGCACAACTGAGGCGGGGCTATTGCAGCACAGGCGAGCCGTGGCCCGCAGACCATCCCGCGATCGCACCCGTAGCAGTGCGGTTGATGATGGGGGGCGATCGCCACTGGCATCCTCGGCCGGCCTATCCACCGCCAGCACCGTATCCACACCATACTGCTCTAGCACTTGGGCTGGCACCCCTGCGAGCAGTACCTGAATGCCTTTGCCGTCATTGCCTACCGTCTGAATGATGCCATCGGCACCTTGGGTGAGAATTGAGGGCAAATAGTAGGGTAATAGTCTTTGATCCGTACTGCGGCTGCCCGTGAGCACAGGCTGTTGACGGCCACCCACGACCTGTTCGATGGCACCGGAGGCCCGGCTGAGACTATTGCGCAGGGTGGTGGCTGGGGTGGCAGACCAAAGCTGCTGGGTCAGGGCGTAGGTCAATAACCCAGCACTAAAGCCATTCCACTGCCCCTCCGCCGCCGGTTGTTGATCGGTCGCGGCCGATAGCACCATGCCTGGAAACTGCAGCCGGTTGACCTGGGCCACTAGCTGCTCTCGGGATAGTTTTAACTGGCTGAGCAGCCGTTCTTGGAGATCCTGTTCTCCCTCACTGATTTGGCCGCTAGGGGCATTGGGGCGCGATCGCACCCGTAGAGTGCCCTGCAAAACCGAGGCGGGCGTGGTGTAGCTGGTGTCGAGCACGGTAGCCACCTGATCGGTCTTCAGGGACTGGAGCAACAGCCCCAAGGTATCCAGACAAAAGTCGTTAATGACCGGGTGTTCTGGGGTGGGTAGCAGCCCATCCACTGGCACCAAGGAACGCAGAGGGCGATCGCTGCCGATGCTCTGCAGGCGGCTACCGAACCCGCTAAAGTGAAAGACCACCACATCCCCTGGTCGAGCTTGCTCCACCAAGTGGGAGAGAAAGGCGGTTTCAATGCCGTCCCGGGTTGCTTGGTCATTGACCAGGGTGACAATATCGCGATCGCTAAAGCCAAACCGATACCGCAACAGCTCTCGCTGCAGGTTGACATCGGTTAAGCAGCCCTGCAACGGCAAACCACTACCCCGCCCTGCCCAGCAATCTGTTTCAGAATCACAGGCGCGATCGGGATAGGCGTTGATGCCCACGAGCAGGGCCAGTTTTCGCCGCGTCGGTTGGGCAAGAGCGACGTGGTAGCGATCGGCCATCCACGATATTCCTGCCTGACTGAGCCCATAGGCTGTCAGGGCGACCGAAGTCTGTAGAAATGTGCGTCGCCTTACCCTCACCGAATTTTCCTACGCCTCCACGGTGACCTTCATCGCCCGAGCTAGCTCTGCAGCCACCTCAGGACGGGAGAACTCCGGCGGCGGTAGTTCTCCGCTGCGTAGCAGTTGCCGCACTTTGGTACCCGAGAGGTGAACCCGTTCGTCGGGCGCACTCGGACTCGTCTTGGTCGTCGCCATCGACTGAGTGCGGGTACAGTAAAAGGCGTGCTCAAACTTCATGGGAACAATGCCTAGGGCTTCGGGATCAAACTCATCAAAAATATGTTGAGCATCGTAGGTGCCGTAATAGTCTCCCACCCCCGCATGGTCGCGACCCACAATGAAGTGCGTGCAGCCATAATTTTTACGAATGAGAGCGTGGAAGATGGCTTCCCGTGGCCCAGCATAGCGCATGGCAGAGGGGTTGATGGCCAGAATCACCCGGTCGGTGGGGAAGTAGCGCTCCATCATGATTTCGTAGCAGCGCATCCGCACATCGGCGGGAATATCATCACTCTTGGTGGCACCCACCAAGGGATGTAAAAACAGACCATCGACGGTTTCTAAAGCACATTTTTGAATGTACTCATGGGCCCGGTGAATGGGGTTACGGGTTTGGAACCCTACTACCGTTGACCAGCCCCGCTCTTTAAACAGACGGCGGGATTCGGCGGGATCGATTTGGTAGGCAGGAAACTGGGGATGGGCTTCCCGATCGAGCAGCCAAATGGGCCCAGCTAGATTTACATCACCTTGGTCATAGACAACCTTGACGCCGGGATGCTTGTCTTCGTCGGTGCGATAGACGTTGATGGCCTCTTTTTGTTTGTCGTAGTGATATTTTTCGGTGAGTTCCATCACACCGATAAAGCGACCGCTGGCGTCATCTAGGCGAATCGTGCTGCCTTCGGAGAGCGGCGCTGCCACGTCTTCGCTGACGGAGAGGGTCACCGGTACGGCCCAAGGAAGCCCCGAGGCCAGGTGCATATCCACGACCACTGAGAGATAGTCCGCTTGGTTCATAAAGCCATCCAGCGGGCTGAACCCTCCAATCGCAATCATGACTAGATCTGACGTAGCCCGTTCGTCGAGCGTCACGCGGGGTAGAGTATCCGCCTGAGCTAGAAATGATTGACGTTGTTCCGGGGTGGCAATGCGATTGATCAAAACCCCACCATGGGGGGGAATGCCATCTGGATAATGCTTCAAGATCTTTCCTCTTTCTGGTTAATGAACGACGTTAGTTAAGTGTTGGTCACGTTTAGAGAGGCAGCCTGCATTAGTTGATGTCAAGTTGGGAAGAATTGTGCCCTGCATAGAGCTTTCTTGTTGCCCAACTGCACCGTCATCCCAGATCACCCTAAAACAGTCTGCTAGACGACCAGGCACCATGAGACTCAACCATGCCCTGACTGGCTCAGGCTGGCGCAACTCTAGGACTTGAGTTGGTAGCTTAAGACTTTCTTCACTATTTAGAATACTGTGTTTGGGGATTCCTTGGATGGTTCAATAATGCCGCCCCCTAACAGGATGCAGTTGCTGGCATCATCGTACCAAACTGCGGCCTGTCCGGGGGTGATGCTGAACTGCGGCTCATCAAAGACAATCCGCACGCGATCGCCCCCACCTTCACCCAGAATGGGCATGACCGTAGCCGGCACCGCTGCCGATCGGTAGCGGATTTGCACCATGGCCCGCAGGGGGGCGCTGGGCGGGGCCATCGACACCCAATTCACCTGCCGCACGGTGCATTCCCGTTGATGGGTACTGTCGCGATCGCCCACGATCACTTGATTGCGCCCTGCGTCAATGTCGATGACATAGAGGGGTTGAGCGGCGGCAATGCCTAGACCTTTGCGCTGCCCGATGGTGTAGTGATGAATGCCGGTATGTTTCCCCAACACCGTGCCGGATTGATCGACAATATCGCCTTCCGTAGGAGCCAGGTAGCGATCCAGGAAGGTTTGCATGGAGCCATGGGCTTCGATCAAGCATAGATCTTGGCTTTCGGGCTTATCCGCCGTATGTAGGCCGAGCTGGGCCGCCATGCGCCGAGTTTCCACCTTGGTTTGATCGCCGAGGGGAAACTGGGTGGCTGCAAGCACGGCTTGGGGCAGGTCGTAGAGAAAGTAAGACTGATCTTTGGTCAGATCGACGGCGCGGTGCAGTTGGTAGCGATCGCTCTCGGGGTCGTGAACAATCCGGGCATAGTGCCCGGTGGCAATGGTGTCGATGCCTAGGGTTTCCCGCGCATAGTGCAGCATGGGGCCAAACTTCACCGCCCGATTGCACTGGGAACAGGGCAACGGCGTCACACCGGCTCCGTAGCCTTTGACTAAATAATCAATGATTTCAGCCTGAAAGACCTCGCGGCTGTCTACCACGTGGTAAGGAATGCCCAACTGTTCACAGAGCTGAGCGGCATCGACCATCCCTTCCGAGCAACATTGCCCTTTGCCTTTCATCAGCCAGAGCGTTAAGCCTTCGACGGTATAGCCTTGATGGTGCAGGGTGGCGGCCGCCACGGAACTATCGACGCCGCCTGAAAGCCCAACGACAATCTTCTTCATAAATCTTGGTGCTGTGAGGGGAAGTGAGGAGGGCGATCCGATGGAGGGCCCAGCCTCGTGAGGATTGTTACATCCTGTTACTAGGCTAGCATTCAGGATGCGGTTCGATCGCCTCTCCAGAGAATCCCTCAAAAATCCCATGGGAAGGCGCGTCCTATCTGGGAAATGCCATGCTACACTTGCTGCAAATTTCTATGCTGGGTTGAGCGATCGCGCCCTGGCCGGTAGCGTAGGATCAATGCTTGTTATGTCATCAGTGCAAGGGAGCAATTGCGCGATGGGTTATGGATTATATCGGTCAACGCCGGACAGCGACATCCCCGTTCGCGTCACCGCTGGATTAGGATCTAGGCGACGGTCTCTAGGCTGGGGAGTTATGCTGCTGGGCTGTATGGTGAGCTGGGGATCCAGTGCGATCGCTCTCCCCCTAGAGGGCGGAGCAGAGTACACCCATGCCTCCGATGCGTCCTACTATATCGCCCAGCAGGTTGTGGATGGTTTACCGCCACCGCCGCCGGTTGCCGCTCCTACCCCCAGCGCTCCCACCGTTTCGGTACCCACCACCCCTCGGCAGGCCGCTCCAGCCCAGCCCAGCGCTCCAGATAATCGCTACGTCGTGCTGATCAATGGCGATAGTCCGCTACTGCTCGACCAAGTGCGCCGGATTGACTCTGCTGCGGCGCTGCAAACCTTTCAGGGGCAGCAGATGATCCAAGCTGGGGTTTTCGATAATGCCCTGGTTGCCCAACGGCAGGCAGAAAGCCTAGCAGCCCAAGGTATTGGTGCTGAAGTGGTTGCTGTACCCAGTGCGGCCGTGAGTCCGGCGAATACTGCTCCGCCAGAAACAGTGGCGGTTAGCCCGCCCACCCAGACGGTGAGTGTGGCTCCATTGCGATCGCCCGTGGGGGAACCCGAGCTGCTGCCGGCAACCGTCACGCCCCGAGAGGTGGAATTTGGTCGCCCCGCTGATCCGCAGACGGTTGCCCAGGCTCAAACTACCGCTGCTGTGCGCGGCAGTTCCTACTACGTGGTCATTCCGGGGCGATCGAGTGAGGTGCCATCGATCGCTGACCAGGTGATTCGCTTGGGTGGTGGCATTGGCATTGCCAGTGTGGTGGATGAGCGCACCTCTCCGCTTGGCCCCCATGTCCTGGTCGGCCCCTACGTGGGCCGCAGTGCTGCCTCTCGCTGGAGCAGATATTTCCGAGACTTTGGGATGGATGCGAGGGTGTATTATCGGCGGTAGCTGCTGTCGATCTAGCCCCGGAGCTGTGATCTCCATCTACTCCATTTTTCCCTTGTTGCCGTGAGGAAGCACCCGTGACTTATCCCTCCAAGGACGCTAGGAGCGATCGCTCTTGGGTG
>RECH01000383.1 GCA_007694125.1 Leptolyngbya sp. DLM2.Bin15 | reverse complement strand
GTCAAGGTACCTTGCCCAAACTCAGCAAGATGCAATTATTCTTGGGATCAAAAACGAAGTATCAGGAGTGGCTGCTAGAATCCCCCAGTCCTTTAAAACCTCACACCAAGGTTTTGTTCCTAGACGAGTAAGGTAATGATAGTCTCTACCATCGTGACACCTCAGTCTGTGATGGATATGCGATCGCGTTCCCTGCTTTACTACAATTAATAGCCTCGGCGATGTGGTGGGCTTGGAGTGCATCATCTCCTACGATTTGAAATTACCCCCGATCAGGAAGGGCTCATTGATCGCGGCACATTGCCGATCGGCCCGTCCTAAGCCCCACAAAATCCCTGGGTTTTCTGCGACGAAGCTGGGGATCCAATGCAGGATGTCCTCACTATGCTCCTTCAACCGCAGTTGATATTACTCTAGAGTGTGAATCGTCAACACTTGGGGTGGCGTAGCATCGGGAGGATAGAGAAATTCCAGGTTCACAGCGCGGCGATCGCCCGGTGGCATCCGCAGTTGGATCAGGGGTTCTCCGGCCTGCCCCCGTCGATGCACAAGGTGGAGGTAGCGGGTTTGTAGCCGCCCAAAATCATCAATGAAGGTTAAGCGAACCGTACCCCGGAAGAAGATTTGTTCATCAGGGGGTTGCCGAAAGCGTAGGTAGCCATTGGCCTGTTCATCTTGCAGCGGCGTTTGCAACGCTAGCGCCACCGTTTGGGTCTCAGAGGTGGGGTTATACAGAGGAAGACTGAGGTCATACTTGACGCCATAGTTTCCATGGGAGCGATAGGCGGTGTCAGAATAGCGATCGAGCATCGTGCCGCTTTGGATTTGCCCCGTCCCAAAGGTGTTGTGATCAACGGTGTTGATCACATAGGATAGGCGCTGACCGGCGTCGGGAATCGTCAGCGTATTGCCACCCACTTCATCGGACAATTCTGCCTTCCATTCCGATCCTTGAGCAATACCAGACACCCGTCCATAGAAAAATCGGCTAAAGTTTTGGGTCTCAGGAGGAGTAGGAGCTAAATCTCGCGGCCCAGCTAGGCCACGCTGCGTTAAGAGCAACTGCCATTCAGCCAAGGTTGGCACCCGCTCATTGCCATCCGCCGTCAAGGGCGCATACATGGCCAGGCTAGCCACATGCACATCGCCATCGGTTCTGGCATGGATTTGCAGCGATCGCCCATTGGTGGGCAGGGGACGGCTCACAGCAGGCGCAGGGGGCGATACCGCAGCCTGGGTGGATGCTGACCGAGTGGAGTTGGTGGCTGCTGTTTCAATCTGGCGGGGAGGCAACAACACCTGCCCCGGAGGCAGGGTGCCATTGGTGGCCACCGACAGTCGCCGCAGGGGAATCGGTAAGTTGGCCAATAAGTAGGTCTGTCCTGCCGGGATACGCACCGTCGGCTGCCACTGCTCTTGACGACCGCCCCGCAGCATATCATTAGCCGTGCGGCTACCGGGGCCGGAGAAGGTACGTCCTAGGGGATTAGCCACATAGGAAGGCAAGTCATAAAACGGTGCCTCTTGACTCAGATAGCTGACCGCCTGCAGTAGATCGAGGGTGACCGCTTGGGATCCCGGATTATGCACCAAAATGCCGAGAAACAGGGTGCGATTATCGTCAGGGGTGAGCCCGCGGGCAATGTGGTGGGCAAAAATATCGAAGCGTCCGCTGAGGGCATAGTTGAGGTGAGCCGTAGCCACCTGCATATTGTCAGGGGGGAAGGTAGACAGCAAAATACCCTCGGTTTGCACCAGTTCAGGGCTATTGCTGTTAAACACTGGCGTATTGTCTAGCTGTCCAGGCAGAGGACGAATCTCTTGTTGGGGCTGGAGAATCTCCTGAGCTGCCGGACGAGCGGCGGATACTTCCGCCACAAGCGCTGGAGAGGTGAGTTGAGCGGCGACTAAAAATGGTAAAACTGTCAACATAGGCAACGTCATCAAACATCAGCGCCAAGCGCAAGTATAGAAAACAAACCTTTCACTATTTGCCAGGTCATCAACCCTAGTCAACGACTGACATCCAAGGTTCAATCGTGACAGGCAAACCGATCGGGGGGTATGAATGATAGAGCGGCGTTATCAGGGCAACGAGCCAGAAGAGGCAGAACAATAGACCACCGGATTAAAGAGGTCTCTTGTCCTATACCGTTGCGCAGGATCACAGGGTTGCGGATGGTTAGGTCTCACCAAAGATGTGCCGTTTTTCACAATACCATTAACCTGTGTAACAGAAATGTTTCTAGGTTCAGAAATCTTCTAAGCCACATATTGAAAAAACCTATGGCAAGCACAAGCGCGATCGCTACCCCTGGACTCAGTGTTCCCTGGGGCAGGGCAATGATTGCTGAACTCTCTGTTGTTCTTAGCGTCAGCGCCATCATCCGGATGGTTCCATATTGGGAGTAGGGTCGGGTGGCACAGCTTCAACGGGTGGCGATCGCCCCTGATCAACAGTTCGAGGATCACATTCAGCTCACCGATGCCCAGGGTCACTACCTGCAGCGCGTTCTGCGGCTCCAGGTGGGCGATCGCTTCATTGCCATGGATGGCAACCAGTGGTGGCTAGCAGAAATCCAGGATGGCTTTCGGGCCAAGATGCTAGAGGTTCTGCCCGTTGCCGCAGACCTCTGCACCACCGTTACGCTCATCATGGCCATGCCCAAGCAAGGTATGGACGACATTGTGCGCCAAGCGACGGAATTAGGCGTCTCTACGATTGTGCCGGTGCAGAGCGATCGCACCCTGCTCAAACCCAGCGCCCAAAAGCTCGATCGCTGGCAGCGGATTGTCCAAGAAGCGGCGGAACAGTCGGAGCGCCAGCAGATTCCTAGGGTGATAGCTCCCCAGGGGGCGATCGCTGCTCTCGGTTCAAGCACAGCCAGCCATCGCTATATCTGCACCGCACGGGGCGATCGCCCTTCCTTACTAGCCGTTGCTCAACGGGATCGCAAGCATCTGCAGGAGGTGGCGATCGCCGTGGGCCCCGAAGGCGGCTGGAGCGAGGCCGAAGTGCGGGAAGCGATCGCCTGCGGCTACCAACCGGTGTCCTTGGGGCGGCATATTTTGCGGGCGGTGACCGCTCCCCTGGTGGCCCTCTCGATTCTCACAGCGGTGCTAGAGGACGAGAGTTTATAAGAGTCCAAAACGTTCAGCCCAGCACCGCTAGTTCGATTTAGGTCGGCCACGACCTCGATACCAGCGGGCTAGGCGATCGGGAGAGATGCCCGCCAGGTAACCCAGCACAATCACCTGGTTCAACACCGTCGTGCGCACCACGCCTAGCCGTTGCCAGCGCCGCCCGGAGGTGAGGACAGATTGGGGGGCGATCGCGATGCGACCCAGCGATCGCAGCCGACGAACCAGGGCCACATCTTCCAGCAGCGGCAGATCGGGAAACCCGCCCACCTGTCGGAACGTCTCGGCACGCAGGAATAGTCCCTGATCACCATAGGGCAAACCCCGCCGCGATCGCCAGCTCACCCCCCGCTCCACCCAACGCAGGGCCGCCCCCGGTGCATCGATCGCCAAGGTAAAGGCTCCCGCAGCGATGGTAGGATCGCTGAGCATACGGCGGATTTCGGCGTCAAACTGCGTCGGCAGGTGAGTATCGGCGTGGAGGAAGAGCAGCAAATCTCCCGTGGCCAGGCGGGCTCCTTGGTTCATTTGCCGCGCCCGACCAGGGGCAGACTGTAGCGTAATGGCCCCTTGCTGGCGAGCGATCGCTAGGGTATCGTCCTGACTGCCGCCATCCACCACGATCACCTCCACCACGTCCCCCGACTGTACCTCCTGCAAGACAGATGGCAAGGTCGCCGCCTCATTTAAGGCCGGGATAATCACCGATAGCGTTTTGGTCTTAGCAGACTCCAAGCGATCGCGTGCGGCATACCAGGTCGGCAAATCCTCGGGATAGTCAATATCACTCAGGGGGGCGAGGGTGGCCACCCGCAGGTTCTGCCCCTGGGCGATCGCCAACGTTTGCTGCAAGACCTTGGCCGTACTCCAGGCAATCTCCTGAAAGACCTCCGGACAAGGCCGCCGTAAACCCAGGAGGTAATAGCCACCGTCGGTTGCTGGGCCCAGCACCAGATCGTGATCCACCAAGGCCTGCATAGCCTGTGCCAACTGCTGAGCCGTCAACTGAGGACAGTCAATGCCCATCGCCACCACCTGATCGGCTCCAGCGGCAAACGCAGCGGCAAACGCCCGCTGCAGGCGATCGCCCAAATCCCCCTCGCCTTGGGGAGTATACTGCCAGCTCGCTCCCAGCCATGCTTCCATCTGAGAGCGATCGCCCCCGCTAAAGCGCACATCAACAGTTCTGTAGGGTGAGGGAGAAGCAGGACGAGTTTGCCAGCAAGCCACCTGCCGCAGGGTATGCTCGGTCATCTGCCGCTGCAGATCGGCCGCCGCCTCAGCCCCCAGAGCCGGTATCAGGCGGGTCTTCGTCGTACCGGGAACGGGGTAGCGAGTGAAGACAATCAGGTGCTGAGACAGGTGCAGATCGGGTAATTGCGGATCGGGTAATTGATGGGGTAATTGCGAATGGGGAGGCAAACTCACGCAGATACTCCTCAAACATCAGGGAAGGCATCAGGGGCATACCGAAGTCTTAACGCAGTGCTAAGCGTCGCCGTCACGGTGACCCGACCCAGCGCCTGCTCTAAGCCTATGGATCTCGATCATCATTGCATCCGACCATACCAGCGCAGTAGGACACGGGCAAGGCGATCGCTGTCATGGGTAATCCGATGGGTTTGAGGATTCTCGGCCATCACATTGGCCATCACCACCCGCCGTCCTAGGTGAATCACCTCTTCCCGATCGAAGTACACGGGATGCGATCGCTCTTGGGCATAGTGAATCAGCGATTCGGCCGACGGTGTTTTGCGATGAACTAAAACGGCGTCAAACAAGGGGCGATCGCACAACTGATCGATGGCGCGAATATGATCGGCCACGGTATAGCCCTCGGTCTCGCCCGCCTGGGTCATGATATTGCACACATAAATGCGCGGCACAGCCAGGGAAGCGATCGCTTCCCGAATGTCGGGCACCAGCAGGTTAGGAATCACACTGGTATAGAGGCTACCCGGCCCGATAATCACATAGTCGGCTTCCCGAATAGCCTGCAGGGCTCGGGGCAGAGCGGGCGGATTCTCGGGAATACAGCCCACGCGGATAATCTTGCCGTCGGCTTCGGGAATATTGGATTCCCCTTTGATGATGCGACCATCGGCAAATTCTGCCCAGAGTTCCACATCACTGAGGGTGGCGGGCAACACCTGCCCCCGCACCGCCAAAACTTTTGAACTGGCTGCCACGGCCTGCTCTAGATCCCCGGTCACCTCGCTCATGGCCGTGAGAAACAGGTTGCCAAAACTATGGCCCACCAGCCCATCCCCGGCCCGAAAGCGATATTGGAACAGCTCTGTCAGCAATTTTTCCTCATCCGCCAGGGCCGCCAAACAATTGCGAATATCCCCCGGTGGCAAAACACCAATCTCCCGCCGCAGCCGACCAGACGAGCCACCATCATCCGCCACGGTGACAATGGCCGTAATATTGGCGCTGTAAATCTTCAGGCCCCGCAGGAGGTTAGACAATCCCGTGCCGCCCCCCAACACCACAATTTTGGGGCCGCGCTGTAAACGTCGATGGGCCGTGAGCACCTCAATCAGTTCTTCATCCCCATTGGGCATCAACACCTCGGTGATCGCCCCCAGGGTTCGCATTTGCCCCAAAAAAACCAGCAACACTCCAATGAAAATCACCATGGGGCCACTAATGTAGCTAGGCAACCAATCGGTAATAAAATCCAGAATGTTGCCAATGAACCGGGTGATATAAAACACCGGGGTACGTTTCGTCCAGATGGCAATGCCCAACGCCGCTAGCAACACCCCCGCCACACTCAACATCAGCCAACGCTTGACGAAGAGGCCGGGAGCCAGCCACTGGAACCACCGACTAACCCGATGCGGAGTACGGGAACGGGATTCTTGCTGAAGCATGGTCAGCGCTTTTTTCCAGCGATTGGCAGTGGACATTCGGAATTTGCAACCTAAACGCAACGGTTGAAAAGACTACTAGACAACAGGCGATCGCCCTTTAGGGACTCAATCCCCCAGCCAAACCTGCGATCGCTATGATGTTGCCCTCGGAAAGCAGCGGCTCTGTTATCGTTACTTTCCAGAGCGAGACGAGAAGAATCCGCATAGCTCAGGTGAAATATTGCTCGGTCACCATCAAGGCACGGTGTCTGGAAGAGAGCGTAGCCCTCTTCATGCTAAGCAACCCCTCCCGGAAGGAACGTATTGCGCAATGCATAACCATAGAACAACCAATGGGTAAATCCTACTAGACAGCGGCCCCGAAGCGGTACTGTGCAACTGCGAGTTTCCTGGAATAGTTGGAAACACCCCCTGCCGACCCCTGGCTGCTTTAAGCTGTTAAGTAGACCCAGCAATCAGGGTTGTGAGCATTTTCAGGTATTCGTCGCATGAGTGAGCCGTCCCCCCCATCAAGTCCAGAGCTACCCAGCGAGCCTCTTCCAAACCTGCCCCCAGAGCAAACGGTGGACTTGCCGGAGCGGTTGCTCAAACATACGGTGCGCTATAGCGACTATCGGCAGGTAGACCGGGAGTTGTTTACGCCGATGTTCCGTCAGTATGCGGAGACGAAGGATCAGTATCCCCACGCGCTGCTGATGTATCGGGTGGGCGATTTTTTTGAAACCTTTTTCCAAGATGCGATCACCATTTCCCGCGCGCTGGAACTGGTGCTCACCAGCAAAGATGCCGGGAAGGATGTGGGACGAATTCCCCTGGCCGGCATTCCCTACCATGCCCTCGAACGCTACTGCACTCAGTTGGTGGAAAAGGGGTTTGCGATCGCCATCTGTGACCAAGTCGAAGATCCGGCCCTGGCCCAGGGATTGGTGAAACGGGAAGTGACTCGGGTAATTACGCCGGGGACACTGCTAGAAGAGGGCATGCTGACGGCACGGCAGAATAATTTCCTGGCAGCGGTGGTGATCGCGGGCAACCACTGGGGGCTGTCCTACGCCGACGTGTCTACCGGAGAATTTCTCACCACCCAGTCCCAGGATTTAGATCAACTGGCCCAAGAACTCATGCGGCTGCAGCCGTCCGAGGTGCTGGTGCCCACCAATGCCCCCGACCTAGGCGGCCTGCTGCGGCCGGGGCAATCATCCCCCCATTTACCCGACTGTCTACCCCGACAGTTTTGCTATACCCTGCGATCGCAACTGGCCTTTGAAACCCAGGAGGCCCGCCAACGGCTGCTGCAAACCTTTCGCCTGCGATCGCTGGAAGGGCTAGGCTGTGACCATCTGCCCCTAGCGGTACGGGCCGCAGGCGGGCTGCTGCACTATTTAGAAGATACCCAGAAAGAAAATCCGTTACTCCTGCAGCCGCTTTGTACCTATGCGCTGACGGAATTCTTGGTGTTGGATCATCAAACCCGCCGCAATTTGGAAATTACCCAAACGGCGCGAGATGGCACCTATACCGGTTCCCTACTTTGGGCGCTGGATCGAACGGTCACCTCCATGGGCGGGCGACTGCTGCGCCGCTGGCTGCTGCAACCGCTGCTGGATGGGACGGCCATTCGCGATCGCCAAGCCACGATTCAAGAACTGTGCGATCGCGGCAGTTTGCGACAAACCCTGCAGGTGTTGCTGAAGCAAATCTACGATATTGAACGACTCACGGGACGAGCGGGGTCAGGAACGGCCAACGCGCGGGACTTGGTGGCCTTGGCAGAATCCCTGGAAAAGCTGCCGGATCTGGCCGCCGTGGTGGCCTCGGCCAAGGCGGCTTACTTGACGGCTCTCCAGCAGGTGCCGCCCCAGTTAGACCAGTTGGGGCAGATCTTGCGATCGCACCTCCAAGACAATCCACCCCTGTCGCTAACCGAGGGCAACCTCATTCGTCCGGGCATCGACGCACGGCTAGACAGTTTGCGGCAGCAGGTGGAGGCCGATCAGCAGTGGATCGCCCAGCTTGAGGTCACCGAACGGCAGCGTACGGGCATCTCCAATCTGAAAGTGGGGTTTAACAAAACCTTTGGCTACTACCTGGGCCTGTCGCGATCTAAGGCAGACCAGGCCCCCGATGACTACATTCGCAAACAAACCCTCACCAACGAAGAGCGCTACGTCACCCTGGAGCTGAAGGAGCGGGAATCGCGGATCTTTAATGCCCGAGATGACCTGAACCGCTTGGAGTATGAGGTGTTTGTGGAACTGCGCCAGCAGGTAGCAGCGGAGGCGGAGGCCATTCGTGCCGTGGCTCAAGCGATCGCGGCGGTGGATGCCCTAGTGGGCCTTGCCGATGTGGCGGTGTACCAGGGCTACTGCTGCCCGGAGATTCGTGAGGATCGGATTATTTACGTCGAGGACGGTCGCCATCCCGTGGTGGAACAGTCGCTTCCCGCTGGATTTTTCGTGCCCAATTCCATTCACCTGGGCAGCGATCGCCCGGCGGATGCATCCTTACCCCCAGAGGCGATCGCCCCGGATTTGATTATCCTCACCGGCCCCAATGCCAGCGGCAAAAGCTGTTATCTGCGGCAAGTGGGGCTGATCCAGCTCATGGCCCAGGTGGGCAGCTTCGTGCCGGCCCGGACGGCGAGTTTAGGCATTTGCGATCGCATCTTCACCCGAGTGGGAGCGGTGGATGACCTGGCCACGGGGCAATCAACTTTTATGGTGGAAATGAACGAAACCGCCAATATCCTCAACCACGCCACGCCGCGATCCTTGGTATTGCTGGATGAAATTGGTCGGGGTACGGCCACCTTTGATGGTCTGTCCATCGCCTGGGCCGTAGCTGAACACCTAGCCGCCGAACTGCAGGCCCGCACCATCTTCGCCACCCACTACCACGAACTCAACGAACTGGCGTCGCTGCAGTCTAATGTGGCCAACTACCAGGTGACCGTGAAGGAAATGCCGGATCAGATCATTTTTCTGCATCAGGTACGCCCCGGCGGAGCCGATCGCTCCTACGGCATCGAGGCGGGACGCTTGGCGGGCTTGCCCCCATCGGTGATTCAGCGGGCCAAGCAAGTCATGGCGCAAATCGAACAGCATTCCCACATTGCCGTGGGTCTGCGCCAGGGGACTGACACGCCAGAACCTCGGAAGCGTCGTCGGGTTAAAGAAGCGACCCCGATTGAACAACTGGATATTTTTGGGCGATCGCCCCAATCATCTCAAGGTTTAACCTCTGACGGACGAGCCGTCTATCCATCAGATGCTTAGCACAGCAGCCGGACGTAACGAT
>RECH01000311.1 GCA_007694125.1 Leptolyngbya sp. DLM2.Bin15 | reverse complement strand
ATCCGACGGAGCCCATAGATCCGATTAACCCGGTTGATCCAGTTGATCCGACGGGGCCCGTCAATCCCACGGAGCCGGTGGATCCCACGGAACCAGTCAATCCCACGGAACCAGTAGTTCCTACGGAGCCGGTGGATTCTACGGAACCAGTTGATCCGGCTGAGCCAAACGAACCGGCCGGAAGCGATCGCCCCAGCCCTAACGAAACTCTCGCCACTGATCCCTGTAGCGCGAATTCCTTGTTAGCTTTTCAGGTCAGCGATGATGCCATCTTAGAACTGGATGATTCTATTGTTGCCGAGCTGCAAACCAGTCGTGCGGGTCAAGATGCGTTGTGCAATCAGCCGGAACAGTCCCGTCCTGATCGCTTGCGATCGCCCTCCCAGGATGAACCTCAGTCCCAAGCTGTCCCCCACCGAGTCGAAAGCGATCGCCCGATGGAGTTACAGGTTGACCAACCGGAGGTGCAGATTTGATGCGGTGGCTAGTGTTGGCGTTACTGGGATTGGCGATCGCCCTGATGCTTGCCCTGCCGATGTCCCAGCATACCTTGGCTGTTGAATCTCAATCTTTACCCGTTCCGGTCAGGGTAGATGTCACCGAGGGCGATCGCTGGTTTCAGATGGGCATCGACCAGTATCAAGCCAATGATTTCGCACAGGCGATCGCTTCTTGGCAGCAAGCGCTCGAGATTTATCAGCAGATATCTCATACGGCCCAGATTCAGGCAACAGCTAGTAATCTTGGGGCTGTGTCCCTTGCCCTTGGACATTATACGGAGGCAGTCACCTGGTTAGAAACGGCCCTAGACTATGCACGACAGGGGGGAAATCTCCTAGCGCAGGCGCGTACTTTAGGTAACCTAGTCATTGCCCATCGTTCCCTGGGGCACTATGATCGCGCCATTGCAGTCAGTCAAGCAGCTCTGCAGATCATGCGAGACCTGGGCAACCGCTCCGGGGAAGAGCAGGTGCTCAGTAATCTTGGCAATGTTTATGAACGTATTGGTGACTATGACCGTGCGATCGCCATCTATCAACAGGGTTTATCCCTAGCGCAAGAGCTAGCAGATCGTCAAGCAGAGGGAATTATCTTATCCAATCTAGGAGGTGTCTATGCTGCTCAAGGTGACCATAACCGAGCGATCGCTACCTATCTATCGAGTTTAGCGATCGCCCAATCAATCCATGATGTAGCGGGGGAAGTCCATACGCGCCTGAATTTAGGATCCGCTTATTTCATCACCCATCAAGATGCCCTAGCACTTGATTATTATCAACAGAGTCTATCCCTAGCTCAAGAGCTAGGCGATCGCCCGTTGGAAAGTCGTGCGTTGAATGCTCTAGGCATGGCGATGGCGGCAGTGGCAGACTATGAACGGGCCATTGCCTACCAAGAACGCAGTGTTGCGATCGCTCGGCTGGTGAGTGATGTGAAAGAGTTAGCTGCAGGCTTGAATAACCTAGGACATAGCCTATTTGATGCAGGACGATTACCTGAAGCAGAAGAGCACCTCAGGGAGGCGATCGCACTTTGGGATCAGCTGCGAGATAATAATCGTGAGAATGATCTCTATGCCATATCGGTGTTTGATACTCAGGTGTTTAGCTATAACCTCTTGCAGCAGGTGCTGGTGGAACAAGGAAAGATAGAGGCGGCGCTGGAGATTTCTGAGCAGGGGCGATCGCGGGCGATGTCTGCTATTCTGGCTGATCGACAAACTCAGGCAGGCGATCGCTCCCTAGATTTAGGAGTTGCAGAATCTACACCCTTCACCATAGACGACATTCGTCAAACGGCCCAAACGTATCAGGCAACTATTGTTGAGTATTCTATTATTCCAGACGATAGCTTTCGCTTCCAAGGTAAACAACGGGGGCGGGAACAGGATCTATTCATCTGGGTGATACAGCCGACGGGAGAGCTTAGCTTCCATCGAGTGGATCTCAGCAGCCTTTGGTCGGAGCGAAATCCAACGTTGGCTAATTTAGTGGCGTTTGCCCGCCAGCGCTTGGGTGCCCGTAGTGAGGCTGCTCCCAGTTCCACCCATGCTGCGCCAGATGGTCGGTTCATTGCGGCTCAACTGCGGCAGCTTCATGCCTTGTTAATAGAGCCGATCGCTGATGACTTACCGACGGATCCTAGCGATCGCGTTGTGATCATTCCCCATGAGTCTCTCTTCCTCGTCCCATTTGCGGCCCTGCAGGACTCAGATGGACGCTATGTGCTGGAGCAGCATACCTTATTGACGGCTCCATCTATCCAGGTTCTAGCTCTTGCCTCTGATCCATCTCGCTTATCTGATCAATCTCCACCTTGGAATGTTGATCACCCTGCCTCTAGCCTAGTGGTGGGTAACCCAACCATGCCCATGGTGCGATCGCCCAACTCAGAGCCCTACCAGCTTTCGCCCCTCCCTGGCTCTGAACAGGAAGCGATCGCGATCGCCGCTTTTTTGAATACGCAACCCCTGATTGGCGAAGCCGCTACTGCATCAGCGGTGCTAGAACGCTTACCTCAAGCCCGGCTAATTCACTTGGCTACCCATGGTCTGTTGAGCTATGTGGAGTATGATGTCCCATCTTCGTCCCGTGATCTTTTGCCCTCGCTCAGCACGTCGCTGCTTTCTCCGGGAGCGATCGCCTTGGCTCCCTCGGATGAGCATAATGGATTGCTGACGGCGGAGGATATTCGTCAACAACATCTAATTGCTAATCTCGTGGTGCTGAGTGCCTGTGATACTGGTCGAGGACAGATTACGGGTGATGGAGTGGTTGGTTTATCGCGATCGTTCCTAGTTGCTGGAGCTGAGACCGTTATTGTAACTCTGTGGGCCGTGCCGGATGCCGCAACGTCTTTTTTGATGACCGAATTTTATCAACATCTTCAACATGGCTTAGATAAGCCTACTGCCCTACGCTTAGCGATGTTAGCCAGTTTAGATCACTATCAGCAGCCCCTAGACTGGGGTGCTTTTACGTTGATTGGGGCTCCCTAGGGATTGGCTTAATGATCACCATGATGCCGCTTGTATCGCAATCACGACAGATAATTTGGAGATCGTTCATCAGATCGACAGCAGACAGATGCCCAAAACGCTGGATGAAGTTCTCGACTCGGTGATCGCTGCAAGGATCGTTGCCTAGGGTTAGCACCCAAGGGCGTTGATAATCTAGGGTATGGTACTGATGCTTAAGGTGGGCTGTTTCATAACTCCAATGGTCAATTGCCACCTCTTCAGCTTCCTTGGACGATACAAGTAGGCAGTGAAGCGTTTGGATCGCAAAGAGGGGCGTTGTTTGAGCGATCGCTTCTGGGCAGGGACGAGCCTTGAGGAGCTGCTTGAGAAAACTAACGGTGGCAGATGTATCGATCAGAGTATCCAATTGGGAGGCACGATCAGGAATGAGATGACCGAGAATAATATAAATGCCTTGTTCTGTGGGGCAGATGTCTAAGAAGTCTGTGCAATGGCGATTGTGCTCGAAGATTTCTCCAGCGATCTCAATGCTATTGGTCTGTAAGCGGATGCTTTGATTCACAGTACTTTGATAGGTTTTGACCAGTGTGGAGATGGTTCTAAACCGTTCATTTTCTACGAGGCTGCGCTTGGCCCGCATCAAGGTTTCACCCATGACGCTACTCATCGTGCTCAAGGTATTACTCAGATCTTGAACCTCTTGAATCGTGTCGATGTCAAATCGCTGATCATAGTTGCCAGCGGCCACAGTCTCGGCGGCATCCGCTAGCTGACGAATTTTTCGCGTCATCAGGGTTGCAATGGAGAAGGTTAGCATAAATCCAGTCGCAACGATGATCGCGGTTGAAGCGATCACCTTCTGCCGACTCAGGGTCATTTGCTTGAGAAAGGGATTAGCGCTAATGCCAGTACAGAGAATGCTAGTGGGGGTATCGCCGGTGCTGATTAGAGTACAGCTTTCTAGGATGGAAATATCTGCATTCAAAAATCGAATGGGACTTATCCAAACGCTATCGATTTGCAGGGATTGAAGAGTTTCTGGGGCTAAGGCCTGATGTTCATCTTGGGGATGACCCGTGGAAAAGTGATGGAGTAATTCTTGTCCATCGAGCGATCGCGTCAGAATATATTTAGCCTGCCCTCGAAGTAAGATGCGCTCTAGGCTAACATGCAGGTCTTCAAAGGCTTCAGTATCTTCGATTTCCTCATCTCTGGAGGCCAAAACATGGCTATAGCGATCGCTCTTCACAAATTCAGCAATGGCTACGGTTAGGGCGATACTCTCTTCTTCTAGGGCCCAGCGATTTTCCTGCTGTTCAGATGTATAGGTTAAAAATCCATTGATGGCAGCTACGCTAATAAAAATAGGAAGAATGGCTAAAACGCTCTGGGTACGAATTTTCATAGGGTGATCAAACTCATGGAGAACAGTTCAGGTTGTACCATTAGGTCATAAACAGTGACGGGGTGTCAACGGTATCCTGACAGAAGCCAAGTAGAATAGACGGGCATTCATAGACCATGGTGAAAAAATTCTCTTTCCTAAATAAGAGGCAGGTGGCTCCTTCTGTGTCTGCATGGAGATCATGGGCGATCGCTCGATTAAACAGCAGCGATTCTTGTCCGAAAACCCTTGGCAGTTGTGTGGGGGGCGATGTATGAACACAGAGATTGCCTTGGATAGTGATATAGAGGTAACTTAAGGATCTACCTCCTCGGTAGACTAGGCTACCCGGTTCGTAGTGGCGCTCTAGGGCTAGGTTGGCCAGCAAAATTAACTCTGGGTCGTTGAGACGATCAAAGGGCGGAGAACGTTTAAGGGAAAAGAAGTTATGCTTAGGACTCATGAATAGTGTCAATCTCTGAATAATCCTGGGCTAAGGTATCGGTGGTGTGATGATGGAACGTTGGCTTCTGGGGGGTCATTAGGGCACTGCTGCCACAAAAATTGGGGTTGTTAGGCGTGTACGGTGTTCGGCTGCTTGGGTTAAAACGTCTTGCAACATCTGTAATAGGGTATTGAGTTCAGGTATGTCTAAGAGATCTGCGGCGGAGTCTTGTTTGATCTGGGTGTTTCCTGAAATCACCACGATCACTTGATGGGGCTCTAGCTGTAGTTCAGGACTATCTAAAAAGTTACCGACTTGGTAAGGTTGGTGGAGGCTCAGGAGAATGAAGGGGCTAGAATGACGAGCGATCGCCCGCAGGCTGTGGGTGGTTGCGTCGTAAACTATGAAGCTGGTGATATCGAGGGGGAAGAGGGGTTCTAGTCCTGGGCGAATCGAACTCCAATCGACATAATGCTGGAGTAGGCGGGATGTGATGCGCTCCAGTTCTTTATATTGACGGGTTGCTAATAAGCGAGACTGCTGGCGTTGGGTGTAGGCAACAATCTCGGTATCATTGCGGGGCAGCAGGGTTGAGAGGCTGTCTAGTTTGGGGTCTATCAAGTTTGTTTGAGGATGGGGCAACCATACCAAGATGCGATCGCCTTCAGAGACCCAACCAGCTGCATGATGGCTCGGGTCGGGTGTGTAGAGCTGGATGACGGGTGGATGGTGATGCTCTAGCGGTTCTGGCTGCATCTGTCCTAGCATTTCAATCAGTTCCTGCTGGCGTCTAACGGTTTCTAGGCTGTCATTGGTATGCTGCAGGTTCGCTAAGTTACGCTGGAGGGCTACGCTCATATGGTTGAACGACTGAACTAGGTCTGCAATTTCTTGGGGCTGAGAAATCACCATCTGCTGTCCATAGTGACCGGCGGCAATTTTCAAGGCCATGGTTTTGACTGATTCGATGGGCTGAGTCAACCGTCGTGAAATATAAACGGAGGCTACGATACCAACGAGTAAGGACACAATGCCCACGCTCATAACGCGTAAGAGAGCAGCGCGGGTTTTTTGCGTAATAATGGAAATGTTCACATCTGCCCCGGCCATCGCTACAACCTGCCCAGTCTCGTTCAAAATTGGAGCATAGGCTACCTTGAGCAACCCCCATTCTTCCCAGGGTTTAATCCCAGATAAGTAAACGCGTCCTGTTGACGCTACTTTTTCGACGCCAATAAACTCTTCCTCGGTCTGGTTTTCAACGAGGCCAATGGGCGTATGTTCGTCTCCTTCTGTGGCATCTAGAACGTAGGTAATGGTGCGATCGCCACTGACAATTTGGGTATAAACGTAGGTAAGATTCAGGCGATTATTAATCCGCTGCATGGGTTGCACATAGCCTTGGTAGGCAGGTGTTGCTTCGCTACGATAGCCGCTAGCAAAGTCTGTCTCAATCACCTGGGTGGCTAGGTTGACGTGAAAAAGCTGCTGGCTGCCGGCAATCAGCAACTGACGCTCCGGCGTGATGTCAATCCCCAAGAGGGGCTGTTGGGTCTTGGCCATGAGCTCGTCAATGAAGGGCAGCGGTAAGGGAGCGGCGGTGGCTGGATCGATGGCGATCAGGGGCTGATCTTGGATGGTGGTGCCGTAGAGAATACCGTTGTCGATGCTCAGGGAGCGCACGAAGGTGGGCAGGGTGCTGATTGGGGTGACGGTGCCTGTGGTGGGATCAATCGTAGATAAGGATCGATGACTGCCGTAGAGAATATCAGCATCTTCATCGTAGGTAATGCCTGACACAGCGGTACTGAGCGGTAGCGATCGCACCTCGCCATCACTAGGATCAATCGTGATCAACTCTTGACCGGCTCCATTCACGCCGTAGATTAGACCATCGTTGCTATGGTAGGTCAGATCGGTGAGGTTGTAGACGTTGATGAATTGAACGGGCAGGGCTTCCCCTGTTATCAGATTAATCTCGTATAGGTATCCGCTGGCATCAAGACCATAGAGGAGGCGATCGCGACGATGGTAGACTAAATTGCGAATATCAATGGGCCTGTAGATCGAGGCATGGACCTGGGGATCGATGAAGGATGCCGTCACCGTGCTGACGGCAAAGAGCTTTTGGTCGAAGCCGCGCATGATTAACTGGCGGATATCGAAGTAGTGGCTGACGGCGATCACGGTGGAAATGACCCCCAACAGCGGTGTAACGCCGAGCAAAATTAAGGTCTGTAGCTTAACGTTTGGCATGGGATGGGACGGTGAGCTTGGTTTCTAGCAGCTTAATAGCAATGTTAGGGTAGGTCTCGGCGGCCCGCAGCAGTGAACTCGCTGACATGATCAGGGCATGGAGCTGGGGGGTTTTGGCGGTATGGGTG
Organism: Leptolyngbya sp. DLM2.Bin15; assembly: GCA_007694125.1. Classification (GTDB taxonomy): domain Bacteria; phylum Cyanobacteriota; class Cyanobacteriia; order RECH01; family RECH01; genus RECH01. Next base: position 2,135 of record RECH01000311.1, on the reverse strand, counting down.
CGATCGCGTTGGCCATATAAACAGTCTTCTCCAAACCAGTCTCCCTCTCTGCGATCGCTGCTGTCGAGATAGACGATGCCATCCAAGATGTAATAGACCTGATCGGCCGGATCCCCAGGCTGATACAGCACAGTGTCGGCATACCGAACTTCGGTGGCATCCCGCGCAATGGCTTCTAGCTCCCGGATGCTGAGGGCTGCAAAAAATCGCCCTCGCGATAGCTGGGCAATACGTTCAATCAGGTTTAGGCGATCTGGGGTCTGGGTCTCGGATGGCGATGCTCGAAAGAGAAGCGACATCACCGTCTCGCGAACCATGCTACTTGGGGCAGATTGGTGTAGCATCGGTCGCAGGCGATCGCTGGCGTTGTCTTGCTGATCCCAGATGGCTTGAACGGCCGCCGCCCGTTCCAGCTCATGGGTACTGGTCAGTGATTGGTGGAGCACCTCCTGGGCAGAGTGATAGGGTTGGTTGTGCCCCACATGATGGAGGCGATCGTGGAAGTTGCGGGAGTCGAGCAAGGGCAGCAGCGCTTGGAAAATGGAGCGACTAACGCCCTGCTCAAGGGTCTCAATGGCATTACCGCGCTCTTTGAGATTGTTGGATCGCAGGGATGCTCGCAGCAGTTCAAAGTCGGGTAGCCGTCCGCCTAAGGTCAGCATTTCTAAGATAAAGCTAACCGCAGTTTCGCGGCTATCCTGATACAACAGCGTCAAAACCGTTGCGCCGGGGCGCTGGTCTTGGGTGGCCTGGAGGATAGCTTGGTGGTGCAGGAAGCGGTAGGCTTGCTCAATCTCCGTGGTAATCAGTCGAGGAAAAATGGCTTCAAACTGGGCAAAGGCCAGGCGGCTAATCGCCCGCGCTGCCATCGATCGCGCATCGTAGGATTGCCCTGAATCCTGAAAAATGGCGATCGCTGCCGGGATTGCTTTCAAGCCAATCTGGAGCACCACATCTTCTGCCTGCCGTTTCTCCACCGGTGTCAGATGTTGGCTGAGGGTGAGCAGAGACGATACGCAACTAGAGTCATTGATCTTGATTAACGACTCCATCGCCAGGCAGCGTTCATCGGCTGTCCCCAAGCGAATGGCTTGGAGTAGGGGCTGGAGCAAGCGGCTAGACTCCTGGTTGGCTAGGTAGCGAATGGCATCGAGGGCTTCCCGGCGCAGGGAGGTTGAGGAATGGGAAAGATAGGGAAGCAGCAGATTGGTATAGCGAGTCTGACGCGATCGCCCAAGGGCCCGAATAGCCGCCTGTTGCTCGGCCTCGGTGCCTTGGAGCATCCTATCCAAATGCTGCAGAGCATGACTACGGGCCTCTAGGCTCCAATCATTGAGCGACACGACGATCGCTGCCCCTCGAACATTGGCATCGTCTGCCTCCAGCAGCGGCCGAGCCGTCTTTGCACTAATCAAGTTGTTATAGCCCAATTCCTCTAGCAGACTGAAATGGAGCGATACCTCTTGGCGATCCAGCCATTTATAGAGCATGCGTATAATCTCATAGTCTTGACTGCTGAGCATCAACGAGAAAATCGATTTCATCTGCCCCCATCGCTCTTGGGGTAAGGTCTGTAGATAGTCGAGCAGGGCCTGTACCGCAAGTAAGCGATCGTTATACCATAGAATGCGTAGGGCAGAGAGTAACATATGGGTCGGTAAGCTGGGCAGTTCTAACACCAACTGTCGCGACTCTTGGGGGCTTAAGGTTAGCTTTGCCTGGCGAGCCAGGGAAAAGTCCAGCCATCCTTCCCGCAGCAGGGTCACCATGGCCCGCAGATAGTCTTCTCGCACAATCAGCACCAGGAGCCAAAACATGGCCACGACTCCTAGCCCTACGGTGGAGAGGGCGGCAGGGCTGAGCGATCGCGAAAAGATCAGCAAAAATCCGCCAATGACGACCGTAGCCATGGGTTCACAGAGACCCTCAATGAAGGTGCGCACCTGCTGTTTCACTTGGGCGGGAATGGCGTTAAACAGAAAGTTTTGGTTGTTGTATTCAATCGACGTCAAAATGCCGTGGTAGGCGAAAAATCCAAACAGAGCTGCAGGGTATCCTCCTTGTAGCGAAAACAGTAGGAAAGTGATTAAGTAAACAGCGGGCTGAATCAGCGCAACGTTGCGGACGCCAATGGA